>JAEXEM010000253.1 GCA_023401045.1 Actinomycetes bacterium | reverse complement strand
GCCGCGACCACGGTGACCGCGGTGCCGAGCACGACGCCGCCGACGAGGGCGGGCAGCGCCACCGGCCCGTAGACCGGCAGCAGCGGGGTGAGCGCGAGGCCGACCGCGGTGACGAGGACGAGGACGTCGCGCAGCGCGTCGGCAGGTTCGCGGACACCGACGCGGCGCCCGGGGCGCGGCGCGGTCCGGCGGGAGGTCACGCTCATCCCACCACCCGGCGCAGGGCACGCGGCAGGTCGGCGAGGCCACCGACGGTGACGAGCGTGACGGCCGACCGGGTGCGCACCGAGATCTCCTCGCCCGGGGCGCAGCGCACGACGACGGCGCGGGTCCCGGCGGGCAGGGCGCGTGCGCCGAGGCGGCGGTCGGCGTCCGTCGGGACGCTGCCGGTGACGAGGAACGCGACGGACGCGTCGGGGGTCTCCCGGACGACACGCCGGCCGAGCACCGCGACACCGGCCCCGGCGGGCGACCACGACAGCCGCGAGCAGTCGTCGAGGAGCACCGGCGGGGTGCCGGTGCGCAGGCGGCCGGGTCCGGCGAGGACCTCGACGTCACGCTCGTCGCGGACGGCCTGGACCGCGACGGAGGCGACGACGGACACGGCGAGCTCGAACTCCTCGGGCGACGCGTAGTCGTCGGTGGCGGTCGCGAGGGCGAGCGTCGTCAGGGTGCGGCGGGTGTCCTCGAACTGCTTGACCATGAGCCGGCCGCGACGCGCCGTCGTCCGCCAGTGGATGTACCGCCGGTCGTCACCGGCGACGTAGTCACGCAGCGCGTGGAAGTCGAGGTCGGAGTCGGACAGGTCACGGGTCGCCTGGCCCTCGAGGTCGCGGAGCAGGCCGGCGTTGGCACCGCCGAGCGCGACGACCTCGGGGTGGACGAACAGCTCGGCCGGCTCGGTCCAGCGCAGCCGGCGCTGCACCATGCCGAGCGGGTCGCCGCGGCGCGAGACGACCGGGCCGACGACGATGACCGCACGCCGGTCGGTGGGCACGGCGAAGAGGTCGTCGTGCACCGCGTCCGGCGCCAGGCCCGGCACGGAGAGCTCGACGACGCGATCCCCCACGGGCAGGTCGACCTGGGACGGCAGAGCTCGCCGGCGTGCCCCGTTGCGCACCTCGACGCGCCCGACCGCGCGCTGACCGATCCGCACGCGACGGTCGGCGAGGTCGAGCACGACGCGGTAGCGGGTGCGGCCGACCGTCATGAGCAGCGCGGCGACGACGACGGCGGCGAGCGCGGCCCCCACGGCGGCGAGCTCGCCCCACCCGAGCAGGCGTCCCGCCGCGAGTGCGGCGAGCGCCGTGACGGCCACCCCCCACCCGAGGGGCGAGACGCGCAGTCCCACGGCTCAGACCTGCCGCAGGGCGGGCGGTGCCACCTGGGAGAGCACGCGGTCGAGCACCTCGTCGGCGGCGACGCCGGCGAACTCCGCCTCCGGGTCGAGCAGGAGGCGGTGCGCGAGCACCGGCCGGGCCAGCACCTTGACGTCGTCGGGCAGCACGTAGTCACGGCCGTCCGCAGCCGCCCACACCTTCGCGCACCTCACGAGCGCGAGGCCGCCGCGGATGCTCGCCCCCAGCGACGTCTGCGCGTCGTCCCGGGTCGCCTCGAGCAGGCGTGCGACGTAGTCGAGCACCGCCGGGTCGACGTGGACCGTCAGCCCGAGGTCGGCCATCGTGCCGACCGCCTGCGTCGTGATCCGCGGGTGGAGCGCCGCCGTCCGGTCCTTGACACCGGCGAGGATCTCGACCGACGACGCCCGGTCGGGGTACCCGAGCGAGGTCTTGAGGAGGAACCGGTCGAGCTGCGCCTCCGGCAGCCGGTACGTGCCGGCCTGCTCGACGGGGTTCTGCGTCGCGATGACCATGAACGGCCGCCCGACGGGGTGGGTGACGCCGTCGACGGTGACGTTCGCCTCCTCCATGACCTCGAGCAGCGCGGCCTGGGTCTTCGGCGAGGCACGGTTGATCTCGTCGGCGAGGACGACGGAGGCGAAGATCGGGCCGGGGTGGAACTCGAACCGCTGCGACGACTGGTCGTAGATCGTCACGCCGGTGACGTCCGACGGCAGCAGGTCGGGCGTGAACTGGATGCGGTGGTGCGACCCCTGCACGGTCGCGGCGATCGCCTTCGCGAGGGACGTCTTGCCGGTGCCCGGCGCGTCCTCGAGCAGCACGTGCCCCTCGGCGAGCATCGCGGTGAGGACGAGGCGGATCGCCTCCTCCTTGCCGAGCACGGCCTGCCCGACGTTGGCGACGAGCGCCTCGAAGGTCTCGGCGAACCAGGTCGTCTGCTCCGGGGTCATGTGCGGGGGCTCCAGTCGTCGCGGGTGCCGTCGGGTCGGCGGGTGGTCGAGGGACGGTGCCCCGGGGCGGGGCGGGGTGCGGGGATCACGGCTCGGGCTCGTTCGCGGAGACCTCGGCCGGCACGTGGGCCGACCAGGGCCCCCATCCCAGCTCGTTCTCGGCGCGCACCCGCACCTGGTAGCTGCCGGGTCCGAGGTCCGTGAGGACGACCGGGCCGACCTGCGTGACGAATCCCTGGCGGTCAGGACCTCGCCCGCTCACCTCGTACTCGTAGCGCACCACCGGGCGCCCGCCGTCCGACCCCGGCGAGCCGACGACGAGCTGGAGCGTGCGCGCAGGCTGCCCCGTGCCGATCGTCACGGTCGGCTCCTTGGGCCGGGTCCGCACGTCGAGCGTCGGTGACGTCGCGGGTTCCCCCGTGAGGTCCCGCGACGAGATGGCGACGACCGTGAACGGTCCGATCGTGCCGGCCCCGAGGCCGGTCAGCTGCCACGAGGTGCCGGTGACGGTCTGGTCGACACCCGGACCGGTCACGCGGTACGCACGCACCGTGATGCCTGCGCCGCCGGCCTGCTCCGGTGCCGCCCAGCGCAGCGTCGCCGTCGCCTGCCCCCAGTCGGCGGCCGGGCCGGCCTCGAGGCGTACGTCGCGCGGCGCGGTCGGGGCGCTGAACGTCTCGCCCGTCGCCGCCCCGTAGGCCGACCAGCCCGCCTTGTTGCGCGCACGGACGGACACCTCGTAGCGGCGGCCGCGCTCGGCGGGTGCGATGGTGCACGAGGTGGGGCCGGTCGAGGTGCAGGTGGCACCGCCCTCGACACGGACCTCGTACTCGGCGACGGCGTCGCCGTTGTCGGAGGGCACGGCCCACGTGACGGCGATGCTCGCCTGCTCGAACCAGCCCTGGCTGCGCCGCTCCGCGGTGACGGCCGGGGCGGCGGGCACACCCGCGGGGACCTCGACCGACCAGCCGCTCCACTGCCCGGGCTCCGGCGCCCGGTTCCGGGCGCGCACCCGCACCTGGTACTGGGCACCGTTCTGCAGCTCGGAAACCTGGAGGGTCGTCGAGGACGTCGTGCGGGTCGTCGAGCCCCGCGGTCCGAGCACCTCGACGTCGTACGCGGACACCGGCGAGCCGGCGGAGGCGGGTGCCGTCCACGAGACCGTGAGGCTGCCGTCGCCGAACGCCAGGCGCGGCGCGTCGGGCGTCTCCGGCACCGCGTCGGGCCGGGCCGGCGCGGACTCCGCCGACTCGTCGGACACGCCCACGCGGTTGCGCGCCGCGACCGTGAACCGGTACTCGACGTCGTTCGTCAGGCCGTCGATCGTGCAGGTCGTGCTCACGCACGTCCGTGTCGCGCCACCGGGCTGCGCGGTGACGCGGTAGTCCACGACCGGCTCGCCCCGGTTGTCCGGCGGGGTCCACGACAGCACGACCGTGCGGTCGCGCACCTCGGCGACGCGCGGCGGCACCGGCGCCGCCGGCACCCCGCTCACGCGGACCGAGATGCGACCCTCGACCTCGCGCGCCGCGTCGCCGGTGACGTCGCGGACGCGGTAGCGCACGACCATGACGCCGACGAAGTCCGGCCCGGGACGTACCGAGACGCTGCTCGACGACGCGCTCGCCGTCCCGGCACCCGCCGTCTCGACGACGGCACCGACGACGGTGAGCGGCCCCTGGTCGGGGAAGGGGTTGGTCGACCCCTCGAGCACCTGGACCGTGGTCTCGCGGCCCTGGACGCCGTCGTCGACGACGTGGTTCTGCACGGTGGCGGTCCGACGGGTGCTCGCGATGACCCGCAGGTCGATCGCGACGTCGAGCACGCCGGAGCGTCCGTACGTCACCTGGAGCCCGAGGCGCCCGGTCGTGCCCTTGGGGGTCGAGGCGTCGGCCGCGACCCGCAGCTCCGACCCCTCGAGGACGGCGGAGAACCCGGCGGGCACCCCGGAGACCGACCGGTACCCGTACCGGCCGGCGGGCGTCGAGCCGTCGGCCTGCTCCGGACCCGTCGTCAGCCGCAGGAGGTCGACGCGCGTGGCGGGCTCGCCGGGCTCCACCTCGATGGTCGTCGCCTGGAACGTCGGCGGGTGGTCGTCGACCGCGAAGACCGTGATCTGCAACGTGAGGAGCGCGGTGCGCGCGGTCGGGTCGCTCGCCCCCGTCGCGTCCGTGACGAGCACGGTGACCGACGCAGGGCCGGCGTAGCCCGGCGCCGAGGTGAAGACGACGGTGTCCGGGTCGGCGACGAGCGCGTCGCCGTTCGAGCGGGTCGCGGTCACCTGCGTCGGGTCGGCCACGGTCGGCTCGCGCCCCGGCGCCACCTGGACGTGCTCGGCGAGCGGGATGCGCAGCTGCTCGCCGCTGGCCACCCGCAGCTCCGGGGCGCGCGGGCGCAGCTGGGGCGGGAAGAACCCGAGCGCCGGCACGGTGATGAACGCGTAGGCGTCTGCGGTCGGGTCCTCGCGGTTGACGAGCCGGTAGGGCACGGTCTGGGCGTGGTCGACGAGGGTGACGACGACGTCGCCGTCGGGTGTCACGCGGGCGACCGACGCGTGCGTGGCGGGCACCTGCACCTCGAGGTCGGACAGCGGCCCGGAGGGGTTCTGCGCGACGGCGAGCACGTCGACCGCGACCTCGGTCTTGCCGAGGGTGTCGATGGCCGGCACGAGGACGTCGCGTGCGACCGGCGGCTCGACGGGCGCGTCGTCGGTGACGGTGACCGTGAGCAGCCCGTAGTCACGCCCGCCCGCGTCGTTGACGACGAGGTACTCGATCGGCACGACCCCCGGTGCCGAGGGGGCCGTGACGACGACCCGGCGGCCCTGGATGCGGGCGTCGACGCCCTGAGGCACCGTGAGCGACTCGAGCGTGAGCTCCCTGCCGGTCGAGTCGATGTCGTTGGCGAGCACGCGCACCTCGACGCGCTGGCCGGGTCGCAGCGTCACCGCGTCGTCGACGGCGACGACGCTCGAGGCGACCGACGGCCGCGGTGCGATGCCGACGCGGACGGTGGCGACTGCACGCTGCCCCACCCAGTCCTCGACGGCGTAGCTGAACGTGTCGGTGCCGCGCGAGCCCTCGTACGCCTCGTACTCGAGCCAGTCGGCCCCGACCTCGACGACCCGGCCGAGCGTGGGCGCTGACGCCTGGCCGAGGAGGGTGACGCCGTCGCCGTCGTCGTCGATGCCGACGAGCGGCACGGGGATGCGGACGGTGTCGCCCTCGAAGACGCGTGCCTCGACGGGCTGCGGGCGCGGCGGCGACTTGGTCCCCGGGTCGGACGCGTGCACGCGGACCGTGACGGTCGCGGCGGTGACGTTGCCGGCCGGGTCGGCGACGGCGAACGTCGCCCGGGCCGTGAGCGGGCGGTCCGGTGCCTGGTAGCGCAGCACGTCGCCGGAGACGAAGAGGAGGCCGTCGCCGTCGGGCAGCGGCTCGGGCAGGTCGCGCAGCACGGTGAGCGGGTCGCCGTCGGGGTCCGTCGCGCCGTCGAGCACGGGGATGGTGACGACCCCGCCGGCGCGCACCGTCGCCTCGACGTTCGGCACGACCGGCGGCTGGGACGACGCCGCGGGCGGCACGGGCTGCACGACGATCTCGCCGCGGGCGGACGCGGACCCGTTCGACACCTCGTACCCGAGGACGACGGGTCCGTCGGGGGTGCGCTCGGCGCGGATCTGCACGTAGCGGTGGTCGCGGACGGCGACCTGCAGGCCCGACGCCTCCGGCGCGGTGACCGACTGCAGGACGAGGACGTTGTTCGCCGGGTCCTCGTCGTTCGCGAGCGGGTCGACCGTCACCTCGCCGCCCGCGGGCAGCAGCGCGAGGTCCCGCACCGCCACCGGCGGCTGCGCCTGCTCGGGCCACTCCCGCACGTCGATGCGGGCGATGCCGGTGGCCTGCTGCGGCGCGGCGGAGACGACGAACGTCACGTAGTAGCTGCCCGCACGCGGTGCCTTGAAGGTGAACGTCCCGGCGGCGAGGTCGGGCACGATCGTCGCGCCGACCGTGTCCGTCACGGTCGCGAGCCTCGGGGGCTCCGCGGAGGCCGAGCGGACCGCGTCGAGCGGGCGGACGACGATCTCCTGGCCGACGTACGTCACCGCGTGCACGGGGTCGATCCGGGGCGGCACGGACCCCGCGGCGCGCACGTCGACGACGACCTCGCCGGTGACGACCTCCCTGCCGTCGGAGACCTCCACCTGGACCGTCGTGCGGCCCAGCCCGCCGCCGTCGGCGCTGAACGTGAGGACGCCGTCCTGCCGGAAGCGCGCCGTGCCGACGCTCGGGTCGGCCGTCGCGCCGACGAGCAGGAGGTCGTCGCCGTCGGGGTCCTCGAAGTCGGCGAGCACGCCGTGCTCGATCTGCCCGCCGGTCTCGACGACGAGCGCGGACGTGCGCACCTGGACCGGCGGGCCGTCGCCGTCGCTCACCGTGAGGCGGACGGTCGCCGTCGACGGGGCGTTGACCCCGCGGCCGTCCGTCACCGTGTAGCGCAGCTCGGCGGTGCCCGTGGCGTCCTCGCGCACGTGCACCTGCAGCGCGCGGCCGCCGCGCACCGGCTCGACGGTGCCGAACTCGGGCGGCAGCGCGTCGAGCTCGGACACGACGAGGATCCCGCAGTCCGACGACGAGTCGTTGTCGATGACGGGCAGCAGCCGCGTGCGTCCCGCCCGCACGCCGAACGCGTCGTCGACGGCGACCGGCGGTGCGCTCAGCTCGGTGCACTCCGTCACCGGCTCCTGCGTCACCTCGCCGCTGTCGGAGTCCTCCTCCGACTCCTCGGGCTCGTCCTCGGGCACGAGGTCGTCCCAGTCGGGCATCCGGACCCGGGTGTCCTGCTCGGGGAGCCACACACGGCCACCGACCGTGTCGTTGAGGACGACGAATCCCCGGTTGACCCGGAACCTCAGGCTGTCGCCGGGCCGGACGCCCTCGAGGTCCTCGACGACGGCGTCCTCGCCGTCGCACAGGCGCAGGGACGACCCGAGGGAGGAGGCCCACGCCGCGTGGGCGCAGTCCCCCACCCGCACGGGTGGGACCGGCGTGCCGGAGCCCGTCGTCGGGTGCCGGCGGGGCGTCCCGCCGTCGAGCGGCACCTCCCACAGCGCGGACCGGCCCGCGACGAGGACGGTCGTGGACGCCGGACCGGGCTGCTGCAGGACGAGGTCGGAGTCGTCGACGGCCACCTGGCCGGCGAGGGTGCGCACGGTGCTGCCGGACAGCACGACGAGCTCGTCGCCCACGGCCGTCACGTCGTCGACCTCGACGGGCCCGAGCCCGCCCGCACGCTCGGGCGCCACCGGGTCGGTCGCGGGCACCCGGGTGACGACGCCGTCCTGCGGCGAGACGGCGAGGACGACGCCGCTGCGGGCGACGACGGCGGCCCCGCCCTCGCCGAGCTCGAGGTCGGGTGAACCGTCGGTGACGTCGAGCGAGCCGAGGTCGGTGAGCGCGCGCACCCAGGCGTCCCCGGCGTCGTCGACGGCGACGAGGCGACCGGCGGCCATCGACACGTCCGCACCGCCGGTCGTGGCCTGTGCGGTCACGGCGACGGTCGCGGGGTCGACGACGGCCGCGGTCGTCGGCTCGAGGAGGACGACGTCGCCCTCGTCCTGCAGGACGTCGAACGTGCCCCCGGTCGTCACGAGCCCGCCGTCGAGCTCCTCGACGGGCACGTTGTACCGCCCGAGGCGCATCTCGTTCGTCGCCGTCAGCCACACGCCGCCGTCGTTGAGCTCGACGCGCGCCAGCGGGAAGCCCTGGTCGAGGAGCGCGAGCGTGAGGACCAGCGCGGGCACGGTGACGACGGCGACGGCGGTCGTCGCAGGTCGCCGCCGCCACGTGCGCGGGTCCCACCACGTCACGGCACGCACCCCTGCGCCGGTCGCGCCGAGCTCGTGCGGTCGGCACGGACGATCGAGACCTGCACGCACACCTCGCCGCCGGCGTCCGCGGCCGGCACGGTGACGGTGGTCCGGTCGACGATCTCGAGGTCGGGCTCGGACGTCGCGGTGAGCACGCCCCACAGGTACCGGTCGCCGTCGCGGGGGTCCGGGTTCTGCCAGGTGAAGGTGACGGACCCGTCCTCGGCCCGGTCGCCCGCGAGCGAGTGCGGTGCCGGGACGGGGGCGACGTCGAGCGTGGCGGAGGGTGTGACGAGGTCGTCCGGCGGGGCTGCGGCCGGGTCGTCGCCGCCCCCGAGGGTGGCGACGAGGACACCACCGACCGCGAGCACGACGACGAGGGCGGCCCCGACCGTCAGCGCGGCGCGGGACCGACGCGGCGCGGCGTCGACCGGGACGCCGACCGGCTC
>JAEXEM010000185.1 GCA_023401045.1 Actinomycetes bacterium | reverse complement strand
CCCCGGCACGGCCCGGCTCGTCGGCAACCGCCGGCTCGGCGCGCCGGGTGCGAGCAAGGAGGTGCGCGAGATCGTCCTCGACACCGCCCGCAGCTCGCTGCCCGTCACGTACCGGTCGGGCGACGCGCTCGCGGTCCGTCCGGTCACCGCCCCGGCGCTCGTCGAGGAGTGGCTCGCCGCGGGCGGGCTCGACGGCGCCGCCGAGGTGACCGTCGACGGGGTCGGCGCCCTGACGCTGCACGAGGCCCTGCACCGTGAGCTCGACGTCGCCCGGCCGTCCGCCCGGCTGCTGCGGTTCGTCGCCGGGCGCACCGGGGACGAGACGCTGCGTCGCCTGCTGCGGCCCGGCAGCAGGCAGGACCTCGACCGGTGGCTGTGGGGACGGCAGGCCGTCGACCTCGTCGCCGGGGTCCGGGCCGAGCCCCAGGAGTGGGTCGACGTCCTCACGCGGCTGCAGCCGCGGCAGTACTCGATCTCGTCGACCCCGCTCGTCGACCCGCACCGGGTCCGGCTCACGGTGTCGGTCGTCCGGTACACCGGCCCGTCGGGACGCGCTCGCACCGGCGTCTGCTCGGCCCACCTCGCGGACGCGCCCGAGGGTGCCGAGGTCCCGGTCCACGTGCAGCCCTCACCGCACTTCCACCTGCCGCAGGACGGGGGCGTGCCTGTCGTCATGGTGGGTCCGGGCACCGGCGTCGCGCCGTTCGTCGGCTTCCTCGCCGAACGGGCGGCGCGCGGGGACGCCGGACCGGCGTGGCTGCTCTTCGGCGAGCGGCACGCGGCGACCGACCTGTGGTACCGCGAGGAGCTCGAGGCGTGGCTCGCCGACGGCGTCCTCGACCGTCTCGACACGGCCTTCTCGCGCGACGGGCGCGTCAAGGTCTACGTCCAGGACCGGATGCGTGAGCAGGGGGCCCGGCTGTGGTCGTGGCTCGAGCGCGGCGCCCACCTGTACGTCTGCGGGGACGCGTCCCGGATGGCGCGGGACGTCGACGCGGCGCTGCACGAGGTCGTCGCGCGGCACGGTGCCCTCGGCGGCGAGGACGCGGCGACCTACGTGCGCCGCCTCGTCCGGGAGCGGCGGTACGTCAAGGACGTCTACTGACCGGCCTGGGGACGGCCTGGTCCGCCGTCAGATCGACTTCCCCCACGTGTACCCGGCGAGCGCGACGAGCACGGTGACGACGAGCACACCGAGGCAGTAGGCGAGCGCGAGGCCGTACCGCTTCTTGCGCACGAGCTGGATCGTCTCCCAGCTCGCGGTGCTGAACGTCGTGTAGCCGCCGAGGAACCCGGTGCAGACGATCGCGACGACGTCGGTGTCCGCGATCCTCGCGACGGCGAGCCCGGTGACGAGGCCGAGCACGAAGGCGCCCGTCACGTTGATGATCGCCGTCGGCCACGGGAAGCCCGTCGTGCCGATCCGGGCCCGGATGAGCCCGTCGACGACGTAGCGGGTCACCGCGCCGAGACCGCCGGCGACGACGAGCAGGAGGAACAGCCCCACACTCATGACGCCGCCTGCCCGCCGCTGCGCAGCCGGTCACCGGCCGCGATGCCGGCGACGGTCGCGAGGGCCCCGAGGACGACCGTGCCCAGCGAGTAGAGCAGCGCGAGGCCCGGATGCCCGTCCGAGAGCAGCACCGCGGTGTCGGTCGCCAGCGAGCTGTACGTCGACAGGCCGCCGCAGAGTCCCGTCCCGATCGTCAGCTTGAGGCGCCGCGTCGTCGGCTCGCCCGGAGCCAGCCGGGTGAGGCCCTGGTACAGGTACCCGAGGAGGAACGCGGCGAGGACGTTGACGACCGGGACGACGACCGGCATGTCGCCGCCCTGCGTGATGGTCCGGGTGGCGCCCTCCCGGCACGCGACGCCGACGACGCCGCCGACGAGCACGAGGGCGATGTTCGGCCACTGCAGGAACGCGGGCCGGGGGCCGGGTGGTGCGTGGCGTGGATGGGCGCTGCGGGGTCGGAAGGTCCGTGGTCGCCGCGAGTCTGCGGGCGCGATCGTCCTGCCCCCCCGGGTTCCGCTCATGGGGAGATGCTCCGCGCCCGACCCGTCCGGGGCAAGTCGTCACCGCGTTGGTGCACCGCAGCGGCCCCCGCGGGCACCACGCCGACGTCGCGACGAGCTCGCGCCACGCGTGGAGCGGGTCCGGCGTCGTCCGTGCCGGGCCGTCACCTGCGGCTCCGTGGGCCGGTTCGCCGGGTTGCGCCGGACGGCGCCGCGGGTACGTTCGTTAACGCCACGTACCGGTACGAGCCGGCACAGAAGAGGCACACATCCGTCCCGGGGGGCGCACGGACATGGACCTGACACCGCGCGAGATCGAGAAGCTGTACATCTACCAGGTCGCCGACCTGGCACGGCGCCGCCGGGACCGAGGGGTCAAGCTCAACACGAGCGAGGTCCAGGCCCTCGTGTCGGAGGCGATCATCGAGGGCGCGCGGGACGGCAGGTCCGTCGCCGAGTGCATGGAGCTCGGCAAGCACGTCGTCAACGAGACCGACTGCATGCCCGGGGTGCGCGAGCGTGTGGCCCTGCTGCAGGTCGAGGCCACCTTCCCCGACGGCTCGAAGCTCGTCTCCTGCCACGACCCCGTCGCCGCGGGCTGACGCATGACGCCGGAGGGGGGCCGGCTCGTGCTCGTCGGGGGGCACGAGAGCGCGCAGGGCCGTGACCTGGCCCGGCTGCTCGACGCGCTGCCCGGCGCGTCCGTGACGATCGCGGGCAGGCCGCTGCACAACGCGGTGACGTCGCTCCTCGCCCAGGGGGCGGAGCGGGTGACGGTGCTGCCGATGACGTGGGGCCGGGACCCGGTGCTCGTCGCGGACACCGCGCGCACGCTCGACTGGCTGGCCACGGGCCCCGGCGCCGGACGCCTCGCGCTCGCGGCGCCGTACGGCACCGTCGACCAC
>JAEXEM010000184.1 GCA_023401045.1 Actinomycetes bacterium | reverse complement strand
GGCCCCGCCGGCGAGTGCGGCGACGACGGCGGCCGCCGTGCGCGCCCCCATGCCGGGCACCGTGGCGATCTCCTCGGCGGACGCCGCCCGCAGTCGCTTGACGGAGCCGAAGTGCCGCAGCAGCGCGGCCTTGCGCGCCGGACCGAGGCCGGGCACGTCGTCGAGCACCGAGGCGACCATGCCCTTGCTGCGCCGGCGCCGGTGCGCCGTGATGGCGAACCGGTGGGCCTCGTCACGGACCCGCTGGAGCAGGTAGAGACCCTCGGAGCTGCGCTGCAGGATGACGGGGTACTCCTCCCCCGGCAGCCACACCTCCTCGAGCCGCTTCGCCAGGCCGCACAGCGCGACGTCGTCGATGCCGAGCTCGGCGAGCGCGGCGGCTGCCGCGGCCACCTGGGGCGGGCCGCCGTCGACGACGACGAGGTTGGGCGGGTACGCGAAGCGGGCCGGGCGGCCCGTGCGCTCGTCGACCGGCCCGGTGCGCGGCAGGTCCTCGTCCTCCGCGTCGTCGCCGAGCTCGAGGTCGGCCGACTCGGCGCGCTCGGCGAGGTAGCGGCGGAACCGCCTCGTGATGACCTCGTGCATCGCGGCGGTGTCGTCACGGGCGCCCTGCCCCTCGGGCCCGCGCAGGTTGAACAGCCGGTACTCCCCCTTGCGGGCGAGCCCGTCCTCGAAGACGACCATCGACGCGGACTGGAACGTGCCCTGGTTGTGCGAGACGTCGTAGCACTCGATGCGCAGCGGTGCGGACGGCAGGTCGAGCGCCTCCTGGATCTCGCGAAGCGCCTGGCTGCGCGTCGTGAGGTCGCCGGCCCGGCGGGTCCGGTGGAGGGCGAGCGCGTGCTCGGCGTTGCGGTGCACCGTCGCGGCGAGCTCGCGCTTGTCCCCGCGTTGCGGCACACGGACGTGCACCTTGCTGCCGCGCAGCCCGGTGAGCCACGTCTGCACCTCGTCGAGGTTGGCGGGCAGGGTCGGCACGAGCACCTCCCGCGGGACGGCCCCGCCCCCCTCCTCCGCCCCGTACACCTGCTGGAGCAGCGCCTCGACGAGCGCGGCGTCGTCGAGGTCCTCGACCTTCTCGACGACCCAGCCACGCTGCCCGCGGATGCGCCCGTCGCGCACGTGGAACACCTGCACGGCCGCCTCGAGCTCGTCGCCCGCGAGGGCGAAGACGTCGGCCTCGGTGCCGTCGGGCAGGACGACCGCGTTGCGCTCGGTCGCCTTCTGCAGCGTCGCGATGTCGTCGCGCAGCCGCGCGGCGCGCTCGTAGTCGAGCTCCGCGGCGGCCTCCTTCATGGCGCGCGTGAGACGACGGGTGAACCGGGCGGTGTCCCCGGCCATGAAGTCGCAGAAGTCCTGCGCGAGCTGGTGGTGCTCGTCGACGCCGATCCTCCCGACGCACGGCGCGGAGCACTTGTCGATGTAGCCGAGGAGACAGGGACGGCCCTGCTGGCGGGCGCGCTTGAAGACGCCGGCCGAGCACGTGCGGACGGGGAACACCCGCAGGAGGAGGTCGACCGTCTCGCGGATCGCCCAGGCGTGCGCGTACGGCCCGAAGTACCGGGTGCCGCGGCGCTTGGCGCCGCGCATCACCTGGACCCGCGGCACCTCGTCCGCCATCGTCACCGCGAGGTACGGGTAGGACTTGTCGTCGCGGTACTTGACGTTGAACCGCGGGTCGAACTCCTTGATCCAGGAGTACTCGAGCGCGAGCGCCTCGACCTCGGTGCCGACGACCGTCCACTGCACCGACGCCGCCGTCGTCACCATCGTCTGGGTGCGCGGGTGGAGGTTCGCGAGGTCCTGGAAGTAGCTGTTGAGGCGGTTGCGCAGGCTCTTGGCCTTGCCGACGTAGACGACCCGACCGTGCTCGTCGCGGAAGCGGTACACGCCCGGGGCGTCGGGGATCTCCCCGGGCGCGGGTCGGTAGGTGGCGGGGTCGGCCATGCGTCCGAGCCTAGTTCGGTGCGCCCACACGCCCGGCCAGGGCACCCGCCGACGTGACGTGCACCACTAGGGTCGCTGCATGGCACAGCTGCTGCACCAGTACTCGGTGGACCTCACGTGGACGGGCGCGGGCACGGCCGGCACGACGACGTACACGTCCTACGGCCGCGACCACACGCTGTCGTCCGGCGCGAAGGTCCCGCTGCCCGGCACGTCGGACCCGCACTTCCGCGGCGACCCCGACCGGTGGTCCCCGGAGGACCTGCTCGTCGGGGCGCTCGCCCAGTGCCACATGCTGTGGTTCCTCCACCTCGCGGCGGCGGCGGGCGTCGTCGTCGTCGGCTACGAGGACGCCGCGTCGGGCACGATGCGCATCGAGGCGGCCGGGCACGGGCAGTTCACCGAGGTCGTGCTCCGCCCGCGCGTGACGGTGCGGTCGACGACGACGGCGGACGGGTCGGCCGTCGACGACGCGCTGCTCGCGGGTCTGCACCACCGCGCGCACGAGCACTGCTTCATCGCCCGGTCGGTCAACTTCACCGTCCGGCACGAGCCTGCGCCGCTCGCCGTCGTCGCCTGAACGCACGACGGGGGCGCCACGGGCGGGCTGGGACCGGGAACGCGTCGCGCTCGGCCCGGTGCAGGCCCGTCAGGCACTCACCTCGACGCGCTCGCGCTCAGGCTCGAGCACCTCCGCGAGGAACCGCCCGGTGTGGCTGGCCGCCACCCCCGCGACGTGCTCGGGGGTGCCCTCCGCCACGACCGTGCCACCGCCCGAGCCACCCTCGGGACCCATGTCGATGACCCAGTCGGCGTTCTTGATGACGTCGAGGTTGTGCTCGATGACGAGGACGGTGTTCCCCTTGTCGACGAGGGACTGCAGCACCCCGAGCAGCTTGCGGATGTCCTCGAAGTGCAGACCCGTCGTCGGCTC
This sequence comes from Actinomycetes bacterium, assembly GCA_023401045.1. GTDB lineage: Bacteria > Actinomycetota > Actinomycetes > Actinomycetales > Cellulomonadaceae > Cellulomonas. The sequence goes on along the minus strand of JAEXEM010000184.1, from coordinate 6,170 downwards.
GTCAAGGACGTAGATCGTCCGACCGGTCGAGCGGCGCTGGAGCTCGGACGCGAGCTTGACGCGCTGCGCCTCACCGCCCGAGAGCGTCGGCGCGGGCTGACCGAGGCGGACGTAGCCGAGACCGACGTCGACGAGGGTCCGCAGGTGACGGGAGATCGCGGGGACGGCGGCGAAGAACTCCGCGGCCTCCTCGATCGGCATCTCGAGGACCTCGGCGACCGTCTTCCCCTTGAAGTGCACCTCGAGCGTCTCACGGTTGTACCGCGCGCCGTGGCAGACCTCGCACGGCACGTAGACGTCCGGCAGGAAGTTCATCTCGATCTTCAGGGTGCCGTCACCCGAGCACGCCTCGCAGCGCCCGCCCTTGACGTTGAACGAGAACCGTCCCGGGGTGTACCCGCGCACCTTCGCCTCGGTCGTCTCGGCGAAGAGCTTGCGGATGTGGTCCCACACGCCGGTGTACGTCGCCGGGTTCGACCGCGGCGTGCGGCCGATGGGCCCCTGGTCGACGTGGACGACCTTGTCGAGCTGGTCGAGGCCCTCGACGCGGCGGTGACGGCCGGCGACCTGGCGGGCGCCGTTGAGCTCGTTCGCCATGACCGTGTAGAGGATCGAGTTGACGAGCGTCGACTTGCCCGAGCCGGACACGCCCGTGACGGCCGTGAACACCCCGAGCGGGAACGACACGTCGATGCCCCGCAGGTTGTTCTCCCGGGCACCGACGACCTTGACCTGACGCGACCGGTCGACCGGTCGACGCTCCGCCGGCATGGGGATCGCCCGGCGTCCGGAGAGGTAGGCACCGGTGACCGAGTCCTGCGACGCGAGCAGGCCCGCGAGGTCACCGGAGTGGACGACGCGGCCGCCGTGCTCCCCCGCACCGGGGCCGATGTCGACGATCCAGTCCGCGGTGCGGATGGTGTCCTCGTCGTGCTCGACGACGATGAGCGTGTTGCCGAGGTCGCGCAGGCGCGTGAGCGTCTCGATGAGCCGCCGGTTGTCCCGCTGGTGCAGGCCGATCGACGGCTCGTCGAGGACGTAGAGGACCCCGACGAGACCGGAGCCGATCTGGGTGGCGAGCCGGATGCGCTGCGCCTCCCCGCCGGACAGCGTGGCCGCCGGGCGCGACAGCGAGAGGTAGTCGAGGCCGACGTCGACGAGGAAGCCGAGCCGCGCCTGGATCTCCTTGACGACCTGCGCCGCGATCGCCCGCTCGCGCTCGCCGAGCTCGAGGCCGTCGATGAACCGGCGCGCCTCGTCGATCGGCAGGTCGCAGACGTCCGCGATGGAGCGGTCGCCGACGCGCACCGCGAGCACCTCGGGCTTGAGGCGCGCCCCCTGGCAGGCCGGGCACGGGACCTCACGCATGTAGGCCTCGTACTTCTCCTTGCTCCACTCCGACTCGGTCTCGGAGTGCCGGCGCTCGAGGAAGGTGATGACGCCCTCGAAGCCGGTCGAGTACTGCCGCTCACGCCCCCATCGGTTGCGGTACCGGACGTGCACCTCGTGGTTCTGCCCGTGCAGCACGGCCTTGCGGGCCCGCTCCGGCAGCGCGCGCCACGGGGTGTCCATGGAGAACCCGAGGTCGTCGGCGAGCGCGGTCAGCACGCGCTGGAAGTACTCCGAGGACGTCTGCGCCCACGGCGCGACGGCCCCCTGCGCGAGGGACAGCTCGTCGTCGGGGACGACGAGGTCGGGGTCGACCTCGAGCCGCGAGCCGATGCCGGTGCACTCCGGGCACGCACCGTAGGGCGCGTTGAAGGAGAAGGTGCGCGGCTCGATCTCGTCGAGGGTGAGGACGTGGTCGTTCGGGCACGAGCGGTGCTCCGAGAAGCGCCGCTCGCGCTGCGGGTCGTCGGGGTCGGCGTCGACGAGCTCGACGACGAGCAGGCCGCCGGCGAGCCCGAGGGCCGTCTCGACCGAGTCCGTCAGCCGGCGCTGCACGCCCTCGCGGGAGACGAGGCGGTCGACGACGACCTCGATGTCGTGCTTGAGCTTCTTCTCCAGCGTCGGCGGCGACGCGAGCTGGACGACCTCGCCGTCGACGCGCGCCCGCGCGAACCCCTTGCCCTGCAGCTCGCGGAAGAGGTCGGCGTACTCGCCCTTGCGCCCTCGCACGACCGGCGCGAGCACCTGGTAGCGCGTCCCCTCCGGCAGCTCGAGGAGGCGGTCGACGATCTGCTGCGGCGTCTGCGCCTGGACGCGCTCGCCGCACACCGGGCAGTGCTGGGTGCCCGCGCGCGAGAACAGCAGGCGCAGGTAGTCGTAGACCTCGGTGATCGTCCCCACCGTCGAGCGCGGGTTGCGGTTCGTCGACTTCTGGTCGATCGAGACCGCGGGCGAGAGCCCTTCGATGAAGTCGACGTCGGGCTTGTCCATCTGGCCGAGGAACTGGCGGGCGTAGGCGGACAGCGACTCGACGTACCGGCGCTGCCCCTCGGCGAAGATGGTGTCGAAGGCGAGCGAGGACTTCCCGGACCCGGACAGACCGGTGAACGCGATGAGCGCGTCACGGGGCAGGTCGAGGTCGACGTTGCGGAGGTTGTGCTCCCGGGCACCACGGACCACGAGCCGGTCGGACAGAGGTTCGGTCACAGCCGACGAGTCTACGTCGGCCCACCGACAGTCGCACAGGTGTTCGACGCGCCGGTCCCACCTGCGCGCGCCGCGCCTGGGGACGACGCCCTCGTGCACCCTCGCCGGCGGCCGGACCCGCCGTCGTCGGGCGGACCGCGCGCGGGCGCACCATGCTGGGCTCCCATGGACGCCGAACGCGGTGCCGACACCGGCCCCGCCCTGCTGACGGGCCAGGTGCCGATCGAGGACTACGCCGTCCTCGGCGACGGGCACACCGCCGCCCTCGTGTCCCGCCGCGGCTCTGTCGACTGGCTGTGCCTGCCCCGCTTCGACTCCGACGCCTGCTTCGCGGCACTGGTCGGCACGCCCGAGCACGGTCGGTGGTCCCTCACGGTGCCGGGCGCAGAGGTGCGGCGTGCCTACCGCCCGGACTCGTTCGTCCTCGAGACGCGCTACCGCAGCGCGACCGGCGAGGCCGTCGTCACCGACGCCATGCCGGTCGCGGACCACCGCTCGGACCTCGTCCGCCGTGTCGCGTGCACGTCGGGCGAGGTCGTCGTCGAGCACGAGTGGACGGTGAGGTTCGGCTACGGCGCGCTCGTGCCGTGGGTACGGCGGGAGCGCGACGACGAGGGGCGCGACACGATCCGGGCGACCGCCGGGCCGGACTCGCTCGTGCTGCGCGGCGACCGCCTGCCGCGGGCCGACGGACCGCGCCACACCGACCGCTTCCTCCTGCGCGCCGGCGAGACCGTCGAGCTGTCGTCCACGTGGGTGCCCTCGTGGCGTCCGGTGCCACCCCGCCTCACGGTCGACGACCGCGTCGACGAGACGACGCAGCTGTGGGGCCGCTGGGCACGCGCCTGCGCGTACACCGGCGACTACCGCGAGGCGGTCGTGAGGTCGCTGCTCGTGCTGCGCCTGCTGACGGACGTGACGACCGGCGGCGTCGTCGCCGCGCCGACGACGTCCCTGCCCGAGACGCTCGGCGGTGAGCGCAACTGGGACTACCGCTACTGCTGGCTGCGCGACGCCGCGCTCACGCTCGTCGCGCTGCTCGAGCAGGGGTACCGCGACGAGGCCGGGCGGTGGCGCGACTGGCTCGTGCGCGCGGTGGCCGGCAGCCCGAGCGACGTCCAGCCGGTCTACCGCCTCGACGGCGGCCGCCGGATCCCGGAGTCGCACCTGGACCACCTGCCCGGCTACGCGGGCTCACGTCCCGTGCGGGTGGGCAACGCCGCGGTCGGGCAGGTGCAGCACGACGTGCTCGGTGGTGTCATGACTGCGCTCGCCCTCGCGCGGGACCACGGCATGCCGGAGACGACCGACACGTGGGCGCTGCAGCGCCGCCTCGTCGACGGGCTGGCGCGCACGTGGCGCGAGCCCGACCGGGGCATCTGGGAGGTCCGCGGGACGCCGCGGCCGTTCACGCACTCGCGGGTCCTCGCGTGGGCGGCGTTCGACCGCGCGGTGCGCGGGGCCGAGGACCACGGGCTCCCCGCGCCCCTCGACCGCTGGCGCCGGGTCCGCGACGAGATCCACGCCGACGTGCTCACGCACGGCTGGTCGGCACGGCGCGGCACGTTCGTCCAGTTCTACGGCGCCAGGCACACCGACGCCGCGCTCCTGCAGATGCTCCAGGTCGGCTTCCTGCCCCCCGACGACCGACGTGTGCTCGCGACCGTCGCCGCGATCCGGGACGAGCTCGAGGTCGCCCCCGGGCTGCTCCTGCGGTACCGGGCCGAGGAGACCGACGACGGGCTGAGCGGCGAGGAGTCGCCCTTCCTCGCGTGCTCGTTCTGGCTCGCGGAGGCGCTCGCCCGCACCGGTGACGTCACGGGTGCGGGCGAGGTGCTCGACGCGGTGGTGCCGCTCGCCAACGACGTCGGCCTGCTCGCCGAGGAGTACGACCCGGTGCGCGGGCGCCTCGTCGGCAACGTGCCGCAGGCGCTGTCGCACCTCGCGCTCGTGCGGGCCGCGCACCGCCACGACGAGGCGCTCCGAGCGGCGCGCGGGCGGTGAGGTCGCGATCCCGCCCCCGGGGGTCCGGGAGGCTCAGGCCTCGGGCGGCCCGAGGACGGACGTCGCGAGCGTGGCGTGCGCGGACTCGTCGTCCGAGGGGTGGTAGATGCCCGCGAGCACGTCCCGGTAGAGCCGGGCGAGCTCGCTGCCGGTGAAGTACGCCCCGCCGCCCGACACCCGCAGCGCGAGGTCGACGACCACGCGGGCGGTCTCGGTGGCACGGACCTTGAGCCCGACGAGCTGGGCGAACCAGCGCGCCCCGTGGTCGGCCTGCTCGTCGACGTCGCGCGCGAGCGCGAACACCTGGAGCTCGGCGCCGTCCTGCGCGAGGACGGCGTCGGCGATCCGCCAGCGGATGTCGGGGTCCTGCGCGTACGGCCGTCCGTCGTGCTTGAAGGACCTGCGCCGACGGGCGTGCTCGATCCCCAGCTCGAGGGCACGCCGCCCGATGCCCGTGTAGACCGCGGCGAGCAGCGTCTCGAACACCGCGAAGAGCGCGAAGATGAACGGGTCCGCGCTGGGGCCCGGAGGCAGGCGGCGGTACACCCGGTCGGCCGGGGCGTAGGCGCCGTCGAGCACCGTCGTCGCGGACTGGGTCGCGCGCATCCCGAGCGTGTCCCAGTCGTCGCGGGTCTCGACGCCCTCGTCCCGGGACACGACACCGTGGACGAGGCGCGGGTCGTCGGGGTCGGAGTCGTCGAGCCCGAAGGTCGCCAGGCGCGTCCACACCGGGGAGAGGGACGTGAAGATCTTCGTCCCGACGTATCGGTACCCGCCGTCGGGCTGCGGCACCGCGCGCGTGCGCGAGCCGAACATGACGAGGTCGTTGCCGGCCTCGGAGTTGCCGAACGCGAACACCTCCCCCGCGGCCGCGTCCCGCAGGACGAACTCGACGGAGTCGTCGCCCCGGGCCACGAGCAGCGCCGCGAGCCCGGTGACGACGAGGTGCATGTTGACGGCGAGCGCCGTGGCCGGCGCGGCGGCGGCGAGCCGGGCCTGCTCGCGCGCGACCTCCTCGAGCCCGAGGCCGGCACCGCCGAGGCGCTCGGGGACGAACGCGGTGAGGTAGCCGGCCGCGACGAGGTCCGCGAGGTCGTCGTGCGGGAACGTGTTGGCGCGGTCGTGCCCGTCGGCGCGCGCGTGGATCCGCGCCAGGAGGTCGTCGTCGAGCAGCGTGCGCAGCGTCCGGGTCATCGCGGGTCCCTCGTCGTCATACCGCCACTCTGCCACGGCGCGCCGGCGTCACCGGCCGCGCGTCGACGCACAGGGGTGCAGACGGCAGGATGGCCGCATGCCTCTGTTCGCCGTGACCTACACCTACGACGAGCGCGCCGACGTCCGGGCGGTCGTGCGCCCGGAGCACCGCGCGTGGCTCGCCTCGCACGCCGAGGCCGGGCGCCTGCTCGGCTCCGGCCCTTTCGCCGACGACGGCACGCCGGGTGCGCTCCTCGTGCTCCGTGGGGCCGACGCCGACGAGGTGCGCGCGGTGCTCGCCGACGACCCGTTCGCGCGCGAGGGGCTCGTGGCCGCCACCGAGGTGCGGCAGTGGGACGTCGTGCTCGGTCCGTGGG
>JAEXEM010000372.1 GCA_023401045.1 Actinomycetes bacterium | reverse complement strand
GCTCGACGCCGCGCTCGCCCGGGCCGCGACGACGACGGCCCGGCTCGCGGGGCAGGTGCGGGCGCTCTCCCCCGCGGCGACGCTCGAGCGCGGGTACGCGGTCGTGCAGCGGGCCGACGGGCACGTCGTCCGTTCCCCCCACGACGTCTCCGCAGGTGACCGCCTGCGCGTGCGGGTCGCCGAGGGCGAGCTGGCCGCCGAGGTCTCCGGCACCTGAGCGGCGCCGCCGCACCGCCGTCCCCGGCCGTCCGGTCGCGGTGCCCGCCCGCGCTGCGGCGCGTCGGTCCCGGCTGGTTGACTGGGCTCGTGGCACCCGCACCCGAGACGACCGGCCCCGCCGGCCCCACCCTTCCCGACCCCGCGACGATGGGGTACGAGCAGGCACGCGACGAGCTGACGGCCGTCGTCACCCGGCTCGAGTCCGGTGCCGGCACGCTCGAGGAGTCGCTCGCCCTCTGGGAGCGCGGCGAGGCCCTCGCGGCGCGGTGCCAGGAGTGGCTCGACGGTGCGCGCGCCCGTCTGCTCGCGGCGCGGGGCGAGAGCGCGTCGGACGGCGAGACCGGGACGACCGACGAGGACGAGGCGTGAGCACCCCGGTGCAGGACCGCGCGCTCGTCGTCGGCGAGGCGCTCGTCGACGCGGTCCGGCGCCCCGACGGCTCGCGCGACGAGTTCCCCGGCGGCAGCCCCGCCAACGTCGCCCTCGGCCTCGGCCGGCTCGGCCGCCGGGTCGACCTGCTCACGTGGATCGCACCGGACGCGTCCGGCGACCTCGTGCGGCGGCACCTGCAGCGCTCGCACGTCACCGTGCTGCGCGGCGACCGGACGCCCCCGACGACGCCCGTCGCCACCGCCCACCTCGACGAGGCGGGCGTCGCGACGTACGAGTTCGACCTCACCTGGGACCTGCCGTCGACGTGGGACGAGGGCGACGACGACCCGCTCGTCGTCCACACCGGCTCGATCGGTGCCGTGCTCGCCCCCGGCGGTGCGCAGGTCGAGCGGCTGCTCACGGCCCGCCGCCCCCGGTCGACGGTGACGTACGACCCCAACCTGCGCCCCGCGCTCATGGGCGACCCGGCGCACGTGCGCCCGACGGTCGAGCGGCTCGTCGCCCTCGCCGACGTCGTCAAGGTGAGCGACGAGGACCTCGCCTGGCTGCTGCCGGGCGTGGCCCCTGCCGAGATCGCCGAGCAGTGGGCCCGCTCCGGTCCCGCGCTCGTCGTCGTCACGCACGGCGGCGAGGGCGCGTTCGCGTGCACGTCGGCCGGTGCACGCACGAGCGTGCCGGCGCCGGCCGTCACCGTCGCCGACACCGTCGGAGCGGGCGACTCCTTCATGGCCGGGCTCATCGACGGGCTGTGGTCGTCCGGGCTGCTCGGCGGCGACCGGCGGACCGCGCTGCACGCGGTCGACGTCGAGACCGTCGAGCGCGTCCTCGCGAGGTGCGCGAGGATCGCCGCGATCACCGTGTCGCGGCACGGCGCCAACCCGCCGTCGCTCGCCGAGCTCGAGGAGGACGCATGAGCACCCCGCCCCGCACCCCGGCCGAGGCCTGGACCGCCCTGCAGGAGGGCAACCTCCGCTTCGTCGAGGACCGCATGGCCCACCCGTCGCAGGGCGTCGACCGGCGCGCCGAGGTGAGCCAGGCGCAGCACCCGTTCGCGGTGGTGTTCGGCTGCTCCGACAGCCGCGTCGCGGCCGAGATCATCTTCGACCAGGGGCTCGGCGACGTGTTCGTCGTCCGCACCGCGGGTCACGTGCTCGACACCACGGTCATCGGGTCGATCGAGTACGGCGTCGAGGTGCTCGGGGCGCCGCTCGTCGTCGTCCTCGCGCACGACTCCTGCGGCGCCGTGGCCGCCGCGACGGACGCGATCACCACCGGGAACGTGCCGCCGGGGTTCGTCCAGGCGGTCGTCGACCGGGTCATCCCCTCGATCGTCGGGCTCACGGCGTCCGGGCGGCCGCTCACGTCCTTCGACGCGGCCACGCTCGGTCACGAGCACGTGCTCCACACCGCCCGCCAGCTGCACGGGTACTCGGTCTCGCTGGCGGAGTCCGTCGCGTCCGGCCGCTGCGCGATCGTCGCCGTCGAGTACACCCTGGCCGACGGACGCGCCAAGGTGGCCCACGTCATCGGCGACGTCGGCGCCGGTCCGGGGGTCGTCCCCGCGGTCGGCGACACCGACCCCGAGGTCGTGCCCGTCCCCTGACGCGGGCGGAGGCCCGGGCAGCCGGCATGCCCGGCGGCCGGCCGCCGGCGGCCCAGGAGGTCACGGCCCCGGCCCCGGCACCCGGCTCGTCGCCGTGCGGGGTCACCCGCTCACGCCGGTGGCGAGACCCGTCCTGCCTCAGGCGGCCGTGTGCTTCCCCTTCGCCGTCCCCGCACCCGAGCCGCCGCTGCTACCCGAGCCGCCGTTGCTGCGCCCGGCCCGCCGCTGCGCCCGCTCGGTGGCACGTCGCCGCTCCTCGACGCTCTCCTCGTCCGCCGCGGCGGCCGCCTCGCCGTCGTACGTGAGGTTCTCCCCCGTGGCGGGGTCGAAGAGCAGGAGCCGGGAGGGGTCGAACCACAGCTGGGCGGTGTCGCCGTCGCGCACCTTCGACTCGGCGCCGAGCGACGCGACGAGCTGGGTGCGCATGCCCTCGCCGTCGAGGTCGCGGTCGAGCTGCTCGAGGGTCTCGGCGACGTCGGCGCGGGTGTCGAACGGGATGTACGCGTACAGCTCGGCGCCCAGCCACTCGACGACGTCGACGTCGGCCTCGAAGGACACGCCGGCGGCCCGTGTGCTCTCGTCGAGGGTGTGGGCGTCGTCGAGGTACTCCGGCCGGAGGCCGACGATGACGAGGTCGCGGTCACCGATGCGCTCCTTGGCGTCGGCCGACAGCGGCACGTCGACGAACGGCAGGCGGAGCACGTCCCCCTCGACCTCACCGGGCAGGAAGTTCATCGGCGGGGAGCCGATGAACCCCGCGACGAAGAGGTTGGCCGGCTGCTCGTAGAGCGCACGCGGGCTCGCCGCCTGCTGGAGCACGCCCTTGCGGAGCACCGCCACCCGGTCGCCGAGGGTCATCGCCTCGGTCTGGTCGTGCGTGACGTAGATCGTCGTCGTCCCGAGCCGGCGCTGCATGCGCGCGATCTCGGTGCGCATCTGGCCGCGCAGCTTGGCGTCGAGGTTCGACAGCGGCTCGTCGAAGAGGAACGCGCGGGCGTCGCGGACGATGGCGCGCCCCATGGCGACGCGCTGGCGCTGCCCGCCCGAGAGGTTCGCCGGCTTGCGGTCGAGGTGCTCGCGCAGCTCGAGGGTGTCGGCGGCCCGCTCGACGCGCTCGCGGACCTCCTCCTCGGTGTACTTCCCCTTGTCGAGCCGCAGCGGGAAGGCGATGTTCTCGAACACCGACAGGTGCGGGTAGAGCGCGTAGTTCTGGAAGACCATCGCGAGCTTGCGGTCGCGCGGCGCCTTGTCGTTGACGACGTCGCCGTCGATGACGATGCGGCCGTCGGTGATGTCCTCGAGCCCGACGACCATGCGCAGCAGCGTCGACTTCCCGCAGCCCGAGGGGCCGACGAGGATGACGAACTCGCCGTCATCGATCTCGAGGCTGACGTCGTTCACGGCCGGGAACCCGTCCCCGTACTTCTTGACCACGTGCTCGAGCGTGATCGCGGCCATGCGGAACCTCCTCGGACGGGACGCGTCAGCCCTTGACGGCGCCCTGGGTCAGCCCGGCGACGATCTGGCGCTGGAAGAGCAGCACGAGGACGACGACGGGCACGGTGACGATGACGGCGGCGGCGGAGATGGCACCGGTCGGCTGCTCGAACTGCGACGCGCCGGTGAAGAACGCGAGCGCGGCCGGCACCGGCCGGGCCGCCTCGGTGGACGTGAGCGAGATGCCGTAGACGAAGTCGTTCCAGGCGAGGAAGAACGCGATGATCGCGGTCGTCGCCATCCCGGGGCCGGCGAGCGGGACGATGACCTTGCGGAACGCCTGGCCGGTCGTCGCACCGTCGACCTGGGCGGCCTGCTCCATCTCCCAGGGGATCTCGCGGAAGAAGGCCGCGAGGGTCCACACCGACAGCGGGAGCGTGATCGACAGGTACGGGATGATGAGGCCCGGCCACGTGTCGTACAGGCCGATCGAGCGCCAGATGTTGAACAGCGGCGTGACGATCGAGATGACGGGGAACATCGCGACCGCGAGGGACGTGCCGAGGACGAACGCCTTGCCGGGGAAGTCGAGCCGGGCGATCGCGTACGCGCACAGCGCCGCGAGGACGACCGCGATGAACGTCGCGATGAGGCAGATGCCGACCGAGTTGCGCAGCGCCGGCAGGAAGAGGTCCGAGGCTCCCCCGGTGAGGATGAGCTGGTAGTTCTGCCACGAGACCTTCGTCGGCAGGAACGCGCCGTTGTCGAGGTCGGACGGCGCCTTGAGCGACACCGAGATGATCCACGCGACCGGGAAGAGGCAGTAGACGAAGATGACGACCGCCCCGACCCACCACCAGAACCGTGTCCGCCCGCTCATCGTCCCGCCCTCGTCGACGCCGCCAGGTTGACGTTGAAGCCCTTGACGAACATGAGCGCGATGAGCGCCACCGCGATCGTCAGCAGCACCGAGACCGCCGACCCGACGCCGATCTCGAGGCGCTGGATGGTCTGACGGTAGGCGAGGAACGCGACCGACTCGGTGCCCGCGGCCCCGTTCGTCATGATGAAGATGTTGTCGAAGATCCGGAACGCGTCGAGCGTCCGGAACAGCAGCGCGACCATGATCGCGGCCTTCATGTTGGGGATCGTCACCCGCCGCAGCCGCTGCCAGGCCGTGGCGCCGTCGACCTTCGCGGCCTCCTGCAGCTCGCCCGGGACCTGCGCCAGGCCGGACAGCAGCAGCAGGGAGATGAACGGCGTCGTCTTCCAGATCTCCGACAGGCAGATGATCGTGATCGCCGTCCCGAACGACCCGAACCAGTCGAGGTCGTCCGGCACGAACGGCAGCCACGAGTTCATGAACCCGCTCGTGAGGTCGAACATGAACCGGAACGCGAACGCCGAGACGACCGTGATGATCGCGTAGGGGATGAGGATGGCGGTGCGCAGCGCCGGGCGCAGCGTCTGCAGGGCGTTGTTCATGACGAGCGCGAGCGCGAACCCGATGACGAGCTCGACCGCGACCGTGACGACCGTGATGAGGGCCGTGACGCCGAGCGCCTGCCACCAGATCTGGTCGGTGAGGATGAGCCCGTAGTTGCCGAGCCCGATGAACGCCCGCTCGTCGGGGTTGGTGAGCCGGTAGCTGTACAGCGAGTCCCACACGGCCTGGAGGATCGGGTACCCGACGACGGCGAGCAGGACGATGATCGTCGGGGCGCAGAGCCAGAGCCCCAGGCGGGCCTCCTGCCGGGTCCGGTCGGAGGCGCGCGGCTTGCGCCGCGCCGGCGCCTCGGTGCGCGGGGCCGGGGTCGTCGTGGCGGTCACAGCAGCGCCTCCCCCTTGAGCACGGACGAGATGAGCTCGTCGGCCCGGCGCGGCGAGACGTCCGGGGACACCGCTCCCGGCGGGTGCCAGGTGCGCTGGATGCTCGACGACACCTCGTTGTAGAACGGCGTCTGCGGCCGCGGGGCCGCCTGCTCGAGGGACTGGCGGATGACGTCCGCCATGGGGAACTCCTTCTGGACGTCCGGGTCGTCGAAGGCCTCGAGGGAGGACGGCGGGTTGCCGTCGGAGAGGAAGTACGACGCCTGCTTCTCCGGCGAGGCGATGCACTGCGCCGCCTGGAACGCCAGGTCGACGTGCTTGCTGAAGGCCCCGACACCGAGGTTGATCCCGCCGTACGGCGGCCGGGACTCCTCACCCTCGACCGCCCGGGGGTAGAGCGCCCAGCCGAAGTCGTCGACCACCGACTGCTCGAGCGTGCCGTCCTCGACGGCGGTCTTCGCCCGCTGCCAGACGAACGGCCAGTTGACCATGAAGCCCGCGGAGTCGCCCTCGAAGAGGGAGGCGTCGATGTCCTCGGTCGCGTTCGCGAGCTGTGCCCCGCCGACGCGGGCGTCCGCCAGCGACCGGATGATCTCGGCCGCACGGCGGCCCGCGTCGGACTGGAGCGTCGGCACGACGAGGCCCGGGTCCGGCTCCTCGGGGTTCTCGAGGATCTGCCCGCCCGCGGACGTGACGAGCGCGTTCACCCACACCGTGAGCGACTCGGCGCGCACGCCCTGGACCGCGAACGTCTTCTCCTGGTCGGCGGCGGCCTCGATGAGCTGGTCCCACGTCACCGGCTGCGTCATGTCGAGCCCGGCGGCCTCCGCCACCGACCTGCGGTACCACAGGAGCTGCGTGTTCGCCCAGAACGGCACGGTGACGAGCTTCCCGTCGAACGTCGCACCGGTGACCGCACCCTCGGCGACGCCCTCCGTGACCGTCTTCTCGACGTCGTCCGGGACGTCCGCGAGGAAACCGGCGTTGGCGAACTCCGGGATGTACGGCGGGTCGATGCTCATGAGGTCGATCGACGAGTCGTTCGCCGCGAGCCTGCGGATGAGCTGCTCACGCTGGCTCGGGGCGTCCCGCGGCAGCAGCACCGTCGTCAGCCGGTAGTCGCCGTCGGCCTCGTCGGTGCACTCCTGCGCGATCCGCGCCTGGCCACCGGAGTCCGGGTTGATGTACCAGAGGAGCTCGGGCGTGCCGGAGGTGTCGCTCGCGCAGGCCGCCAGGGGGGCCGCCACCGCGAGCGCGAGGATCGCCGCTCGTCGTCGCACCGTCGCCACCTCTCGCGTCGTCGGGAAGGCTCAGGAGTCATACGACTACGACCAGCGGGTTCCCGCCACCGGAACGCCAGGTCGCGGGTGCCGCAGCGGCGTCGGGAGTGGTGCGAGGATGGGCGCCATGACGTCCACGACTGGTCCCGGCGCCGCGGCCGGCGACACCGCGTACCGCATCGAGCACGACACGATGGGAGAGGTCCGCGTCCCCGCGGACGCCCTCTACCGCGCGCAGACGCAGCGCGCCGTGGAGAACTTCCCCATCTCGGGCAGCACGCTCGAGCGCGGTCACATCGAGGCCCTCGCTCGCATCAAGAAGGCCGCCGCGCGCGCCAACGCCGAGCTCGGCGTGCTGCCGCAGGACGTCGCCGACGCGATCGTCGCCGCGGCCGACGAGGTGGCGACCGGGGCGCACGACCGCCACTTCCCGGTCGACGTCTACCAGACCGGCTCGGGCACGAGCTCGAACATGAACACCAACGAGGTCGTCGCGACGCTCGCGACCCGGGTGCTCGGGCGTGACGTGCACCCGAACGACCACGTCAACGCCTCGCAGTCGTCGAACGACGTGTTCCCCACGTCGGTGCACGTCGCCGCGACCGCCGGGGTCGTGCGCGACCTCGTCCCGGCGCTCGAGCACCTCGCCGCGGCCCTCGAGGAGAAGGCCGAGGCGTGGGCCGAGGTCGTCAAGTCGGGCCGCACGCACCTCATGGACGCCACGCCCGTCACGCTCGGCCAGGAGTTCGGCGGCTACGCCGCGGCCGTGCGCTACGGCGTCGAGCGGCTGCAGGCCGCGCTGCCGCGCGCGGCGGAGGTGCCGCTCGGCGGCACGGCCGTCGGCACCGGGATCAACACGCCCGCCGGGTTCCCGCAGCGGGTCATCGCCCTGCTCGTCGAGGACACCGGCCTGCCGCTCACCGAGGCGCGCGACCACTTCGAGGCGCAGTCCTCACGCGACGGGCTCGTCGAGCTCTCCGGCGCGCTGCGGACCATCGCCGTCAGCCTGACGAAGATCTGCAACGACCTGCGCTGGATGGGCTCGGGGCCGAACACCGGCCTCGGCGAGATCGCGCTGCCCGACCTGCAGCCCGGGTCGTCGATCATGCCGGGCAAGGTCAACCCGGTCGTGCCCGAGGCCGTGCTCATGGTGTGCTCGCGCGTCGTCGGCAACGACGCGACGGTGGCGTGGGCCGGTGCCTCCGGGTCGTTCGAGCTCAACGTGCAGATCCCCGTCATCGCCGCGGCGGTGCTCGAGTCGGTGCGCCTGCTCGCCAACGCCTCGCGTGTGCTCGCCGACCGCACGATCGCCGGGGCGACGCCGAACCTCGAGCGGGCTCGCGCCCTCGCGGAGTCCTCGCCGTCGATCGTCACGCCGCTCAACCGCGTCATCGGCTACGAGAACGCCGCGAAGATCGCCAAGCACGCCGTCGCGACCGGCGTGACGATCCGTCAGGCGACGATCGACCTCGGCTTCGTCGAGGGCGGCGGCATCACGCTCGAGCAGCTCGACACCGCGCTCGACGTCCTCGCGATGACCCGGCCGCCGCAGGCCTGAGCCCGCCCGTCGCAGGGCCCGGCGGCTGGTCGGACGACCACCCACCGGGCCCTTCGTCGTCCCGGCGGGGCACCCTCGGCCCGTCGCCCTGGCCTCGCGTTTCGTCACCTATCCGTGACATGAAGCGCTCCCCCGCCGGGTCGCCGTCCCCCTAGCCTGGCGAGGCACCGAGGCGGAACGGACCGGACGGGGGGTGGGGCAGGTGTCCTGGCGCGCCCTCCTCCTGCTGCGACGTGTGCGGGACCAGGCGGCGGTCCTCGCGACCGCGGTCGTCGTCGTCCTCGTCTCGACCACGCTCGTCGGGACGTTCGCGTTCCTCTTCACCGTCACCTCCGACCGGGCCGTCACCGCCGAGCTGGCCACGGCGCCGGACGACGAGCTCGTCCTCCAGACGTCCAGCCGGGTGCACAGTGGCAGCCCCACTCCCGTGCTCGAGGCGATCGACGAGGCGACGGACGGGGTGCTCGGCGACGTCCCGTCCGACCGGTCGTCCTGGCAGACCGGCCGCCTCTGGACGCTCCGGGAGCCGGGAGGCGTCGACGGGCAGGCCGGGTACCCGGCGAGCGTCCCGCAGGTGGCCGAGAGCGCCGAGCTCGTCTCCGGGGAGTGGCCCGAGCGTGCCCGCGACGACGAGGGTCGCCTCCAGGTCGCGGTCCCGCAGATCATGGTGGAGCAGCGCGGCTGGCAGGTCGGCACCGTGGTGCCCACCACGACCACCCAGCGGGAACTGCGCTCCGACACGTGGGTCGTCACCGGCGTCTACCGGACCGCAGGCGACCTCGCCGCGTGGGACACCGACCGGCTCGACGGCATGGGCGTCGAGTGGTCCTACCCCATCGGGCCGCAGAGGTGGGTCACCCTCTTCGGCCCCATGGTGGTCACACCGGACGCGCTCGCCGTGGAGGAGCACGTCGAGCTCATCCACCACTTCGCCGTGCCGCGCCTCGCGGACCTCTCCGGCGCGGGGCTCGCCGACCTCCGCGAGGAGCTCGAGATCGCCAAGCCGTACGTCGAGCGGACCGTCTCGCGGACCGGGGCCTCGGCGAGCTTCCGCACCCCGCTCGACGAGTCGATCGACCGCGCGTGGCGGGCCGCCGCGGTCACCCGCAGCGGCGTCGTCGCCGTCGGGCTGCTGCTCGTCGTCCTCACCGTCACCGTCATGCTGCTCACCGCACGGCTCGTCGCCGAGCGGCGCGCCGGGGAGCTCGAGCTCGTCGCGGCCCGCGGCGCCTCACCGGCCCAGCTCCGCACCCTCGCCGCGCTCGAGGCGGGGCTGCTCGCCCTCCTCACCACCGCCGTGGCGCCCTGGCTCGCCCGCGGCGCCTACACGGCCCTCGCCGGTACGGGGGTCCTCGGGCGCGCCGGCACCAGCCCGCCACCCGGCGTCCCGTTCACCGTCCTGCTCGCCTGCGCGGGGGTCGCGACGC
>JAEXEM010000384.1 GCA_023401045.1 Actinomycetes bacterium | reverse complement strand
GCTCCCGGCCCTCCCCCGTCGGCGACGCCAGCCACAGTCGCAGCCCCGGGGCGCGGACGAGGGTGGCGAGCCGTTCGTCCCCGAACGTGCGCGCGAGGTCGGTGAGCGCCCAGCGCTGCGCCCGCAGCGTGCTCGGGCTCCCCTCGACGGCCGCGGCCAGGTAGCCGGCCACTGCGGCACCGACACGCTCACCTGCGACCACCCGGGCACCCTAGCCGCGGTGGCTCCCGGCCGTCCGGGCCACGCCGCCGTGAGGCGGCGTCGTCGTTGTGGGCGCACGATGGGCGCAAGGTTCCGTTATCGTACAGGCGTCGAGGTGGTCGGCGGCGCCCAGGTGCCCCCGACGGACGCACCTGGGCGGGGTGTGCTCGACCATGCGGCGCTACACCGAGGCCGTGAGGACCGTGAGGTGCTCGACCGTGCGGAACCCGAGCGACCGGTAGACGCTCTCCCCCGCCGCGGACGCACCGAGGTACGCGACGGGTGCGCCGGCGTCGTCCGCCGCCCGCAGCATCGCGGCGGTGACGGCCCTCCCGTGCCCCAGTCGCCGGTGCTCCGGCAGCGTCGCGACGTTGAACAGCCCCGTGAGGTCGCCCGACCTCACGGCCATCCCCGTGGCCACCGGGACACCGTCCACCTCGGCCAGGTAGCACGTCACCCCCGGGGCCGAGGCGATCCCCGGCGCGGTGAGCACGCGGAGCACCTCGTACGGTGCGCCGAACCCGGCGGCAAGCGTCCTCCCCCAGCGCTCGAGCTCCTCGGCACCCACGTCGCGGACCCGCAGGCCGGTCCGCGACGGCTCCTGAGGCGGCAGGGCGGTGCCAGGGCGGACCATGAGCGGTATCCGGTCGGCGACGGTCAGGCCGAACGCGGGTGCCGCCGCGACGACGTCCTCCCCGCTGCCCCGTACGTGGACGCTCCACGGGACGCCCCACGGGCTCTCCCCCGCGGCGAACTCGACGATCTCCTCGACGTCGGGCTCCCGCGCCGGGCTGACGACGACGTTGAGAGCGGCCACCGGTGCCCCGGTGACGGCGAGCACGGTGCCGCACCGACCGCGGCGGGTGCGTCCCGTGGTGACGGCAGCGACCGCTGCGAACGCGTCCGCGTACGCGGCGACGACAGCCCTGACCTCGTGCTCCGGATGAGTCATCCGATGATGGTACGAATCGCCCGTCCTCGCCGTGCGGGGCCGGGGTGACCTCCACAGGACCTGCACGTCACGGCGGTGCACGCCATGAAGGGGCGCATCACTGTCGGTGGGACGGGTGCGCCACCCGTGCCATGGGCACAGGTGACGTACCGCACCGTCACCTCGGCGCCGTCACCTCAACGCGTCAGCGGCCTCCTGCGCCGCGACGGCCGCCGCGCGGCGCAGACCGTCGACGTCCGGCCCGGACGCGAGCACCGCGCGCGACGACGACGCGAGGACCTGCCGCCGCGCGTCGCCGAAGACGTCGGCGAGCTCGGCCGGCCCCGCGCCCTGCGCGCCGACACCTGGTGCGAGGAGCGGTCCGTTGACGGCGACGAGGTCGACACCGGTTTCCCGTGCCGCGCCGCCGATCGTCGCACCGACGACGAGGCCGACCGACCCCATCGGTGCGGCACCGGCGTTGAGGTCCGCGGCCCGCGCCGCCACCGACGCCGCGACGGAGGTGCCGTCGGCGCCGCGCGCGTGCTGCACGGTCCGGCCCTCGGGGTTCGACGTGAGGCACAGGACGAACAGGCCCCGCCCGGTGGCCGCCGCGAGCTCGACGGCCGGGTCGAGGGCGCCGGCGCCGAGGTACGGGGAGACCGTGAGGGCGTCGCCGGCCAGCGGCGACCCGTCGCGCAGGAACGCCTCGGCGTACGCGGACATCGTCGAGCCGATGTCCCCGCGCTTGGCGTCGACGACGACGAGCGTGCCGGTCTCGCGCCCCGCGGCGACGACCTCCTCGAGCACCGCCACGCCGGCCGACCCGTGCCGCTCGAAGAACGCGGCCTGCGGCTTGACCGCGGCGACCCGCCCACCGACGGCGTCGAGGACACGCAGCGAGAACTCCCGCAGCCCCGTCGCGTCGTCCGGCAGGCCCCACGCGGCGAGCAGCGAGGCGTGCGGGTCGATGCCGACGCACAGCGGACCGTGCGCGTCCATCGCCTCGACGAGCCGCGCCCCGAAGGGGCGCGGCCCGCTCACGCGGTCACCGCCGCCGCTGACCGGCGCACCACGGCGGCCGCGTCGTGCTCCTGCAGGCTCGTCACCGCGAACGGACCCGCCTGACGTGCCTCGATGGCCTGCACCGCCGCGCCGAGCTGCTGCACGGTCGTGACGATCGCCTTGTCGGCCGCGGTCGTCGCGGCACGGATCTCGTACCCGTCCGCCCGCGCGCCCTGCCCGGAAGGAGTGTTGACGACCATGTCGACCTCGCCGGAGGTGATGAGGTCGACGATCGTCGGCTCCCCTGCGGGCCCGCGCCCGGACGAGTGCTTGCGCACCACACGCGACGGGACGCCGCTGCGGCGCAGCACCGCCGAGGTGCCCTCGGTCGCGAGGATCTCGAACCCGAGCTCGACCAGCCGCTTGACCGGCAGCACGATCGACCGCTTGTCGCGGTCGGCCACCGAGATGAAGACGGTCCCGCTCGTCGGCAGCCCGCCGAAGGCCGCGTCCTGCGACTTCGCGAACGCCGTCGGGAAGTCGACGTCGAAGCCCATGACCTCACCCGTCGAGCGCATCTCCGGCCCGAGGACCGTGTCGACGACCGTGCCGTCCGCGGTGCGGAACCGCTTGAACGGCAGGACGGCCTCCTTGACGGCGATCGGCGCGTCGAGGTCGAGCACGCTCGCGTCGGTGGCGGGCAGCAGCCCCTCGGCGCGCAGCTCGGCGATCGAGCGGCCCGCCATGACGAGCGCGGCGGCCTTCGCGAGCGAGACGCCCGTCGCCTTGGAGACGAACGGCGCGGTGCGCGAGGCCCGCGGGTTCGCCTCGAGGACGTAGAGCACGTCCGACACGAGCGCGAACTGGATGTTGAGCAGGCCGCGCACCCCGACGCCACGGGCGATCGCCTCGGTCGAGCGGCGGATGCGGTCGAGCTCGGCCACCGAGATCGTCACGGGCGGCAGGACGCACGCCGAGTCGCCGGAGTGCACTCCGGCCTCCTCGATGTGCTCCATGACCCCGCCGAGGAAGAGTTCGGTGCCGTCGTAGAGCGCGTCGACGTCGATCTCGATGGCGTCGTCGAGGAAGCGGTCGATGAGCAGCGGCGGCAGCGTGCCGGTGTGGTTCCGGCCGTCCTGCTCGGCCAGCGCCCGCTCGACGTACTCGGTGAGCTGGGCCTCGTCGTAGACGATCTCCATGCCGCGACCGCCGAGCACGTACGACGGGCGCACGAGCACCGGGAACCCGATGCGGCGGGCGGTCTCGCGCGCGGCCTCGAGGTTCGTCGCGGTCCCGAAGGCCGGCGCCGGCAGACCGGCGGCCGCGAGCACCTCGCCGAACTCGCCGCGGTCCTCGGCGGCGTCGATCGCCTCCGGGGGCGTGCCGAGGATCGGCAGGCCCGCGTCCGAGAGCCGCTGCGCGAGCGACAGCGGCGTCTGGCCGCCGAGGGTGACGATGAGCCCGGCCACGGGGCCGGCGGCGAGCTCGGCCTCGTAGACCTCGAGGACGTCCTCGAAGGTGAGCGGCTCGAAGTAGAGGCGGTCCGCCGTGTCGTAGTCCGTCGACACCGTCTCGGGGTTGCAGTTGACCATGACGGTCTCGTAGTCGCCCTTGAGCGCGAGGGCCGCGTGGACGCACGAGTAGTCGAACTCGATGCCCTGGCCGATGCGGTTGGGGCCGGAGCCGAGGATGAGGACGGCGGGACGCTCGCGGGGCACCACCTCGGTCTCCTCGTCGTACGCCGAGTAGTGGTAGGGCGTGCGGGCGGCGAACTCGGCGGCGCAGGTGTCGACCGTCTTGTAGACCGGCCGGACCCCGAGCGCCCAGCGCGTGCGGCGCACCGCGTCCTCGCTCGTGCGACGCAGCGACGCGATCTGCGTGTCGGACAGCCCGTGGCGCTTGGCGTGCGCGAGGACGTCCGCGGTGAGGGCCTCCGCCTGCGCGGTCGCCGCCGCGACCTCGTTGACGAGCTGCACCTGGTCGAGGAACCACGGGTCGATCCCGGTACGGGCGTAGACGTCGTCGACGGACACCCCGGCGCGCAGCACCTGCTGGACGTCGACGAGACGGTGCTCGGTCGGGCGCGAGATCGTCGCGACGAGGCGGTCGAGCTCCTCGCCCGCGAGGGGCTCGGAGTCCCAGTGGAACGTCGAGCCCTTCTTGTCGATCGAGCGCATCGCCTTGCCGAGCGCCTCGGTGAAGTTGCGGCCCATGGCCATGGCCTCACCGACCGACTTCATCGTCGTCGTCAGCGTGTCGTCGGCCGCGGGGAACTTCTCGAACGCGAACCGCGGGACCTTGACGACGACGTAGTCGAGCGTGGGCTCGAACGAGGCCGGCGTCGAGCCCGTGATGTCGTTGGGGATCTCGTCGAGCGTGTACCCGACGGCGAGCTTCGCCGCGATCTTCGCGATGGGGAAGCCGGTCGCCTTCGACGCCAGCGCCGAGGAGCGCGACACCCGCGGGTTCATCTCGATGACGACGATGCGGCCGGTGTCGGGGTGGACCGCGAACTGGATGTTGCAGCCACCGGTGTCGACGCCGACCTCGCGGATGACGGCGATGCCGATGTCGCGCATCCGCTGGTACTCGCGGTCGGTGAGGGTGAGCGCGGGCGCCACCGTCACCGAGTCGCCGGTGTGCACCCCGACGGGGTCGACGTTCTCGATCGAGCACACGACGACGACGTTGTCGTGCTTGTCGCGCATGAGCTCGAGCTCGTACTCCTTCCAGCCGAGGATCGACTCCTCGAGGAGCACCTCGGTGGTCGGCGAGTAGTGCAGGCCCTGGCCGACGATGCGGCGCAGGTCGGTCTCGTCGTACGCGATGCCCGAGCCGAGGCCGCCCATGGTGAAGGACGGGCGCACGACCATGGGGTAGCCGAGGTCCTCGGCCGCGACGAGCGCCTCGTCGATCGTGTGGACGATCGCCGACCGTGCCGACTCACCGCCGCACACCTCGACGACCTGCTTGAACTGCTCGCGGTCCTCGCCCTTCTGGATGGCGGGGATGTTCGCGCCGATGAGCTCGACGTCGTACTTCTCGAGGACGCCGGCCTCGTCGAGCGCGATGGCGGCGTTGAGCGCCGTCTGCCCGCCGAGGGTCGGGAGGATCGCGTCGGGGCGCTCCTTGGCGATGATCGAGGTGAGGACCTCGGTGGTGATCGGCTCGACGTAGGTCGCGTCGGCGAACTCCGGGTCGGTCATGATCGTCGCCGGGTTCGAGTTGACGAGGACGACCCGCAGGCCCTCCTCCTTGAGCACGCGGCACGCCTGGGTGCCGGAGTAGTCGAACTCGCAGGCCTGGCCGATGACGATCGGGCCGGAGCCGATGACGAGGACTGACGTGAGGTCGTCGCGGCGGGGCATCAGGCGGCGCCCTTCTCGTTCGTCGCGGTGCCGCCGGTCGTGCCGGCGCCGTCGCGGTGGGAGGTCATGAGGTCGAGGAAGCGGTCGAACAGGTAGGCCGCGTCGTGCGGGCCGGCCGCCGCCTCGGGGTGGTACTGCACGGAGAACGCCGGCAGGTCGAGCGCCTCGAGGCCCTCGACGACGTCGTCGTTGAGGTCGACGTGCGAGACCCGCACGCGGCCGTAGCGGCCGCCGTCGAACGGTGCGACCGTCTCGGCGTCGAGCGGCGCGTCGACCGCGAAGCCGTGGTTGTGGGCCGTGATCTCGACCTTCCCGGTCGTGCGGTCCATCACCGGCTGGTTGACCCCGCGGTGCCCGTACTGCAGCTTGTACGTCCCGAACCCGAGGGCCCGGCCGAAGAGCTGGTTGCCGTAGCAGATGCCGAAGAACGGGATCTTGCGGTCGAGCACGCCGCGCAGCACGTCGATCTCGTGCCGCGCCGCGGCCGGGTCGCCGGGACCGTTGGAGAAGAAGACGCCGTCCGGGCCGACCGCGAGCACCTCGTCGATGCGCGAGGTCGCGGGCAGCACGTGGACCTCGACACCGCGCTCAGCGAGCCGCTGCGGCGTCATCGACTTGATCCCGAGGTCGAGCGCCGCGACGCGCGCGACCGGCTCGTCGAGCGGGGCACCGTCCGGCCCGAGGGCGGGCACGACGTACGCCGCGTCGACGCTCACCTCGCCGGCGAGGTCGGCGCCCGCCATGGCGGGCGCCGCGAGCACCTCGTCGACGAGCTCGTCGACCGGCCTGCGCTCCCCCTCGGGGCGGCGCAGCGCGTCGCCCGAGAAGATGCCGGCGCGCATGACGCCGCGCTCGCGCAGGTGCCGCGTGAGGGCACGGGTGTCGATGCCGCTGATCCCGACGACGCCCTGCTCGGTGAGCTCGTCGTCGAGCGAGCGACGCGAGCGCCAGCTCGACGGGCGGCGCGCGGGGTCGCGCACGACGAAGCCGGCGACCCAGATACGACGGGACTCGGGGTCCTCGTCGTTGACGCCGGTGTTCCCGATGTGGGGGGCCGTCATGACGACGATCTGGCGGTGGTACGACGGGTCGGTGAGCGTCTCCTGGTACCCGGTCATCCCGGTGTTGAAGACGATCTCGCCGAGGGTCCGACCGAGGGCCCCGTAGGCCTGCCCGGTGAACGTGCGGCCGTCCTCGAGGACGAGGATCGCGTCGCTCATGGCTGCTCCTCCTGCGCCGGCGGCGCACTGTCGGTGTCGGTGGGCGCCACGAGCGCGCCGGCGGCGGCGAGCAGCGCGGGCCGCTCGGCGTCGTGGCGCACCAGGAGCGCGGTGTCGAGGGCGACGCCGGTCGAGGCGTCGGGGACCCAGGTGAGGACGACGAGCTCGTCGCGGCCGACGAACTTGCCGGCCTGCCCGCTCGAGGTGCCGACGGCGCGCAGCGCGTCGGCGGGCACCCAGACGTCCGGTGCCTTGGCACGGGCGACGAGCACGCCGGTCGGGTGCACGCTGACGAGCGCCGCCGTGCGCAGGCCGAGGCCGTGGGCGACGACCCGCTCGAGCCAGTCGCCGGAGCGGGTCGAGGAGACGTAGGTCGCCTCGACCGCGTCCTCGGGCGTCGACACGTCCTCGGGGACGGCGGGGACGGTGGGCACGAGGGCGGTGGTGCGCCGGTCGCGCGCCTGCCAGCCGCGCCACATGCCCCACAGCGCGACCAGGGCGACGGCGGCGAGGATCGTCGTCGAGAGCCAGAGCGGCATCAGACGCCCACCGCCTCGACGAGCGCGCCCTCGAGCACCGTGGGACGGCCCCGCAGGAACGTCGCGACGACGGCCCCGGGCAGCTCCTGGCCGGCGAACGGCGAGTTGACGCTCGCGGTCGCCTGCTCCTCGGGCACGACGAGCCGGCGCGCGGCAGGGTCGACGAGCGTGAGGTTGGCCGGCTCACCGACCGCGACGGGACGGCCCTGGCCCGCGACGCGGCCGATGCGTGCCGGTGCGGTCGACATGACGCGCGCGACGTCCGCCCAGGTGAACCGGCCGGTGTCGACCATGACGGCCTGCACGACCGACAGCGCGGTCTCCAGGCCCGTCATGCCGAAGGCCGCGGCGGCCCACTCGCAGTCCTTGTCCTCGCGCGCGTGCGGTGCGTGGTCGGTGCCGACGGTGTCGATCGTGCCGTCCTCGAGCCCGGCGCGGACCGCCTCGACGTCCTCGGCCGTGCGCAGCGGCGGGTTGACCTTGTACCGCGTGTCGTAGCCGCGCACGAGCTCGTCGGTGAGGACGAGGTGGTGGGGCGTGACCTCCGCGGTGACGTCGATGCCGCGGGCCTTGGCCCACCGGACGATCTCCACCGAGCCCGCGGTCGACAGGTGCAGGACGTGCAGGCGGGACCCGACGTGCTCGGCGAGCAGCACGTCGCGGGCGACGATCGCCTCCTCCGCGACGGCGGGCCAGCCGGCGAGGCCGAGCTCGGCCGAGACGACGCCCTCGTGCATCTGGGAGCCCTCGGTGAGCCGTGGCTCCTGCGCGTGCTGGGCGACGACGCCGTCGAACGCCTTGACGTACTCGAGCGCGCGGCGCATGACGACCGGGTCGTGCACGCAGCGGCCGTCGTCGGAGAACACCCGCACGGCGGCGGCGGAGCGGGCCATGGCCTGGAGCTCGGCGAGCCGCTCCCCCTCGAGCCCGACGGTGACCGCACCGACCGGGTGGACGTCGCACCAGCCGGCCTCGCGGCCGAGGCGCCAGACCTGCTCGACGACACCCGCGGTGTCCTGCACCGGCGTCGTGTTGGCCATCGCGTGGACGGCGGTGAACCCGCCGAGGGCGGCCGCGCGGGTGCCCGAGCGCACCGTCTCGGCGTCCTCGCGGCCGGGCTCGCGCAGGTGGGTGTGGAGGTCGACGAGCCCGGGCAGCAGGACGAGGCCGTCGGCCTCGACGACCTGCGCCGCACCGTCGCGGGCCTCCGCGCCGATCGCGGCGACGACGCCGTCGGCCACGAGCACGTCCGTCGGGTCGCCCCCGAGCGGCCGCGCCCCGGTGAGCAGATACCTCGTCACGCCTGCACCTTCGTCCCGTCCGTGCGCACGTCCGTGCGCTCCTCCTCGCCCCCGCGCGTCGCGCCGCGGCGGTCGCCCCCCGCGAGCAGCAGGTAGAGCACCGCCATCCGCACCGCGACGCCGTTGGCCACCTGCTCGACGATGACGGCCCGCGGCGAGTCCGCCGCGTCCGCCGAGATCTCCAGCCCGCGGTTCATCGGCCCGGGGTGCAGCACGACCGCGTGGTCGGGCAGCACCGCGAGCCGACGGGCGTCGAGCCCGTAGCCGCGGGTGTACTCCAGCGGGCTCGGGAAGAACCCGCCGCCGGCGCTCGACATCCGCTCGCGCTGGACCCGGAGCATCATGACCGCGTCGGGCCCTGTCGCGAGGACCTCGTCCAGGTCGTAGGACACCGCGGCCGGCCAGGCGCCGACACCGACCGGCACGAGCGTCGGCGGTGCGACGAGCGTCACACGCGCCCCCAGGGTGTGGAGGAGCTGGACGTTCGAGCGTGCGACGCGGCTGTGCAGCACGTCCCCGACGACGGCGACGTGGACGCCCTCGAGATCGCGCCCGGTGACGTCGGCCCGGCCACCGTCGCCGACGAGGTGGCGCCGCAGCGTGTACGCGTCGAGCAGCGCCTGCGTCGGGTGCTGGTGGGTCCCGTCGCCGGCGTTGACGACGGCACCGTCGACCCACCCGGAGTGCGCGAGCGTGTGGGGCGCCCCGGACGCCTGGTGCCGCACGACGACCGCGTCCGCTCCCATGGCCTGCAGCGTGAGGGCGGTGTCCTTGAGCGACTCGCCCTTGGAGACGCTCGAGCCCTTCGCGGAGAAGTTGATGACGTCGGCAGACAGCCGCTTCGCCGCGGTCTCGAAGGAGATCCGCGTGCGGGTCGAGTCCTCGAAGAAGAGGTTGACGACCGTGCGGCCGCGCAGCGTCGGGAGCTTCTTCATCTCCCGCGACTGCGTGGCGGCCATCTGCGCCGCGGTGTCGAGCACGAGGACGGCGTCCTCGTGCGAGAGGTCGGCGGCGGACAGCAGGTGCCTCATCGGGCCACCCCCTCGATGACGACGGCGTCCTCGCCGTCGGTCTCGGCGAGCAGGACGCGCACGCGCTCGGCGGCCGCGGTCGGCAGGTTCTTGCCGACGTAGTCCGCGCGGATCGGCAGCTCGCGGTGCCCGCGGTCGACGAGGACGGCGAGCTGGACGGCGCGCGGCCGCCCGAGGTCGCCGATCGCGTCGAGCGCCGCGCGGATCGTGCGGCCCGAGTAGAGGACGTCGTCGACGAGGACGACGACCTTGCCGTCGAGGCCCTCGCCGGGCACGTACGTCTCCCCGATCGTCCGGGTCGGCTGGTGCGCGAGGTCGTCGCGGTGCATCGTCACGTCGAGGCTGCCGACGAGCGTCTCGACGGGCACCTCCTCGACCTGGGCGAGGCGACGCGCCAGCCGGCGTGCCAGCGGCAGCCCGCGCGTGGGGATGCCGAGGAGGACGACGTCCTCGACCCCCTTGTTGCGCTCGACGATCTCGTGCGCGATACGGGTGAGGGCCCGTCCGACGTCGTCGGGCCCGAGGACGGTGGTGCCGGTGGGGGCGGCCGTGCGCCCCGCGCCGGGCACAGGTGTGCCGGTGCTCATCGTGCGTCTCCTTCCCCGCCTCACGGGACGGGTTTAAAGGCAGGTGCTCGGTGCCACAGTACCGCCGCACGTCCGCGCGGGCGCGCACGACCCGGCGTGACGCACGGCACGCCGAGCTCCCCGCGTCCCGCACGCTGTCGTCACCCGCCCGTCACCCGGATGCCGTTCATGGTGCGCCCGACGTGCGCCGATATACCGGTCGTGCTCGACGACGTCCAGCTGTGGACCACCGTCCTGCAGTTCCTGGCCGCCGGCCTCGTGGGCGGATTCTGCGTGCTGCACTGGGTGTGGTGGCGAGGCTCCCTCCGCTCGGAGGGCTCGGCGTGGTCGCTCACGCTCTCCCTCGCGATGGCTGCCCTGCTCCTCGTCGGAGGCGTCCACGGCGCCGTGGGCGACGGCCCTCTCCTCCCCTGGGCCGCCTTCCTCCACGCCCAGCTCGTCGGCGCGGTCGTCGTGCTCTGCCTGCCGGCCACGCGGCACCTCGGAGGGGGCGGCCCCCCGCTGCGCCCGTGGGTCGCTGCGGCCGTCGTCGTCCTCGTCGCGCGCGCGGCGCTCTGGGCCCGGGACACACCCGGGCCGCCCTGGCCGGTCCTCACGGGAACGTCAGCGAGCGACCTGCTCGTGTTCGTCCTCCTCGCGATCGTCCTCACGTACGTCACGGTCGCGCTCGGCCGGGTGCGCCTGCGCACGTCCGGCTGGGCGTTCGTCGCAGCCGGCACCACCTCCCTGTCGATGCTCACGTGCGGGGTCGTGCTTCCCGCGGGCCACCCCGCCCGGACGCTCACCGACCTGTGGCCGATCCCGTTCGCCGTCGGGCTCGAGACGCTGGCGTTCCTCCGGCTGCGTCGTGCGCAGCTGACCGCCCGGCGCCGCGAGCAGATGCGCGACGCGCTCGCCGCCGTGACGAACACGGCGTGGTTCACGCGCGACGCGGACACGCTCCTGCTGCACGCGCGCGACGCCGCGCGCGAGGTGCTCGCCGACCCGAGCGTGGAGGCGTCGTTGCGCCCCATGCAGCGCGGGCGCTTCGTCGCCGAGCTCTTCGTCGACGCCCCCGACACGCTCGCCCCCCACGAGCGCGCCTTCCTCGTCGACGTCGCCCTCGTCGTCTCCACCGCCGCCGAGCGGTACGCGCTCGCCGACCGGCTCTCCCAGGCGGCCGTCACCGACGCGCTCACGGGTCTGCCGAACCGGCGGTCCCTCGACCAGCACCTCCTCGAGGTGCTCGAGCGCGCCGCGGTCGAGCGCACCCGCGTCGCCGTCGTCTACTGCGACATCGACGGGTTCAAGGACGTCAACGACCGCGAGGGCCACCACGCCGGGGACGACCTGCTGCGCCGGACGGGGCAGCTCCTGCGTACCTGGACGGACGACGACACCTACGTGGCACGGCTGGCCGGTGACGAGTTCGCGCTCGTGCTCGCCCGCGTGAGCTCGGACGAGGTCGTCTCCGACCTCGCGCGCCGCCTGCGCAGCGACTTCGAGCAGCGCGTGGGGTCGACCGCCGGTCCGCGCCTCACGTGCGGCGTCGCGACGTGGGACCCGAGCGACGTCGTCGACCCGCCGGCCCTGCTGCGGCACGCCGACGTCGCGATGCTCGAGGCCAAGCGCAACGGCACCGGCCTGCGGCTGTTCGACCCGGCGCTGCGGGCCCGGGCGGAGGACTCGCGCCGGCTGCGCGACGCGCTCGAGCGCGCGGTCGCGGAGGACCGCATCACGGCGTACTTCCAGCCGATCGTCGACACCGGGACGCTCGAGGTCGTCGGGCTCGAGGCGCTGGCGCGCTGGCACGAGGGCGACACGTTCGTCCTCCCCCAGCACTGGATGGAGACGGCCGAGCACACCGGGCTCATCGTGCCGATCGGCCGCTCGATGCTCCGCCAGGCGCGACGCGCCCTCGACCGTCACCACATGCCCGTCGCGGTCAACCTCTCGGCGCGCGAGCTGCACGAGCCCGGGGTCCTCGAGCACATCGAGGAGGCGTGGGGCGGCGGCCCGTGGGAGCACCTGACGATCGAGATCACCGAGAGCACGATGCTGCGCACCGCCGCGGCCGTGCCGCTGCTCTCCGAGCTGCGGGCACGGGGCGTGCGGATCGCGCTCGACGACTTCGGCACGGGGTTCAGCTCGCTCGCACGGCTCGCGCGGCTCCCGGTCGACGTGCTGAAGATCGACCGCTCGTTCGTCCGGGAGGTCCGCACGCCGCGCGGCGCGGGC
The DNA here is from genome assembly GCA_023401045.1 of Actinomycetes bacterium. Taxonomy (GTDB): domain Bacteria; phylum Actinomycetota; class Actinomycetes; order Actinomycetales; family Cellulomonadaceae; genus Cellulomonas. The sequence goes on along the minus strand of JAEXEM010000384.1, from coordinate 125 downwards.
CCGGTGCGCGCGATCGTCGCGCTCGCCGAGCACCACGGGCTCGACGTCGTCGCCGAGGGCGTCGAGTCGGCGGGCGACCTGCAGGCGCTGCGCGAGCTCGGCGTCCAGCAGGCCCAGGGGAACTT
>JAEXEM010000379.1 GCA_023401045.1 Actinomycetes bacterium | reverse complement strand
GGCGTCACCCCGAGCGCGGCGAGCGTCCACGCACCGTCCGGCGGTGGCGGCGGCACGGCGTCGGCGAGCCGCATCACCCGGTCGCCGTGGAGCTCCGCGACCCGCTGCCACGTCGCCTCGTCGGGAGGCTCGACGTCGACCGGGACGAGTGCGACGACCCCGGTGAGGTCGCCGTCGACGAGGACGAGCCCGTGCCGCACGGCGTGCGCGAGGTAGATGCCCTGCACCTCGGCGAGGCGTCCGGGACGGTCCTCGGGCGGCAGCACCCAGTCGGTCCAGGCGTAGCCGTCGAAGGCGTCGGCGAGCACCTGCGCGGCGCCCGGCACGTCCGCCCCGGTGGCGCGGCGCACCCCCGTCACAGCGTGCCCTGCCACGCGACGATCCGGTCGGCCGCCTCCGCGACGACCTCGGGCGCGGACGCGAACGACAGCCGCACCCAGCTCCGCCCGCCCACCGGGTCGAAGTCGCTGCCGGGGGTGATGGCGACCCCCGCCTCGTCGAGGAGCCGCGCGCAGTAGGTCACCGCGTCGAGCCCGGTGCGGGAGACGTCGCCGTAGAGGTAGAACGCACCGTCGGCGGGGGCGACCGGGTCCCAGCCGAGCTCGGGCAGGCGGTCGAGCAGCAGCGCCCGCGAGGCGGCGTACCGCTCGACGTTGGCGCGGGCCGCCGCCATCCCCTCGGGGCTGAACGCCGCGACGCCTGCCTGCTGGGCGAGCGCCGGCGGGCACAGCGCGACGTTCCCGGCGAGGGCGTCGACCGGGCCGACGAGGTCGTCGGGCAGGACGAGCCAGCCGAGCCGCCAGCCGGTCATCGCCCAGTACTTCGAGAACGAGTTGACGACGATCGCGCCCTCGCCGAGGAACTGCGCCGCCGTGGCGGTCGCCGGGGTCGTCCCGGACGCGTCCGGGTAGGTGATGCCGTGGTAGATCTCGTCGCTGACGAGCCGCACACCGTGGCGCCCGCACCAAGCCGCGAGCGCGGTGAGCTCGGCCGGCTCGATCATCGTGCCGGTCGGGTTGGCGGGGCTCGCGACGACGAGCCCGTCGACGGGCCGGTCGAGCGCCTCGAGCTGCGCGAACGTCGGCTGGTAGCGCTGCTCGGGCCCGCACGGCAGGTCGACGACCTCGACGCCGAGCGCGGTGAGGATGTTCGCGTACGCCGGGTACCCGGGCCGCGCGAGGGCGACCCGGTCACCGACGTCGAACGCCGCGAGGAACGCGAGCATGAACCCGCCGGACGATCCGGTCGTCACGGCGACGCGCGCCGGGTCGACCTCGACCCCGTACGTGTCGAGGTAGTGGTCGGCGATCGCCGCCCGCAGCGCCGGCACCCCGAGCGACTCGGTGTACCCGAGGTCCCCGGCGGCGAGCACCTCGGCGGCGCGGGCGCGCACGACGTCCGACGCCCCGGTCGACGGCTCCCCGGCGCAGAGGTTGACGACGTGCTCACCGGCGGCACGTCGGGCGTTCGCCGCGGCGAGGATCGCCATGACGGCGAACGGCGGGACGTGGGCGCGGGCGGCGACCTTCATGGGGTCCATCCTGCCGCGCGGTGCGGTGCGGGACGGGCCGCGCGCGCCGGGCTCACGGCATGGGGACGCCGACGAGCGCCGCCGTCTCCTCCCGCACGCGCCGTCCCAGCTCCGGGTCGCGGTAACGCGGGTCGCCGGAGCCGAGGACGGGCAGGCCGGTGAAGCGTCCCGCCGGACGCCAGTACTGCCCGCCCTCGACGGCCGGGTCCGCGACGGCACGCACCGCCGGCCAGGCGCCCGCGTCCTTCCCGCCCCCGACGAGCCCCCACAGCGGCTCGTGCCACCGCTCGCCGCGCCCGGGCTCGTGGACCCCGGGCCGTGCCGGGCTGCGCGAGCCGACGGCGACACCCGGGTGGCTGAGCACGACGCCGGTCGTCGAGCCGGCCGCGCGCAGGCGCCGGTCGAGGTCGAGGAGGAAGGTCTCCTGCACGGTCTTGGCGAGCACGTACCGCCGCCCGACCGCGATCGCCCCGACGCTGCGCAGCGGGCGCGACTCGACCTCGAGGTCCCCGACGGCCGGGTGGAAGCGCGCGACGAAGCCGCTCGTCGTCCCGACGACGCGGCTGCCCGGGGTGCGCTCGAGGACGGGCAGGGCGCGGGCGACGAGGGCGGCGTTGCCGAGGTGGCCGGTCCCCATGATCGGGTCGAACCCGTCGACGGTCGCCGCGCCCGGGGTGCTCACCCGCATGACGGCCGCGTTGAGGACGAGGGCGTCGACGCGCTCGAGGTCGGCGAGCGCGTCGGCCGCGCGGCGCACGGAGTCAAGCGACGCGAGGTCGAGCGGCAGGACGCTCGTGACGGCGTGCGGGTGCTGCGCCGCGATCGCAGCCTGCGCGGTGGCGGCGCGGTGGGCGTCTCGCGCGGCGAGGACGACGTGCGCCCCCGCCCCGGCGAGCTGCTCGGCGATGAAGTAGCCGATCCCGGCGCTGCCGCCGGTGACGACGACGGTGCGGCCGGTCTGGTCCGGCAGGCGCGTCGGGTCCCAGGCCGGGGACGCGTCGGGCGCCTCGGGGCCCGTGAGGGCGGGTCGTGCTGCGGGGTGCGACATCGGGCTCTCCCGTCACGAAGTGGAAGTCGATTCCTGTTCCAGTCCTGTCACCATAAGCGGAGGTGGATTCCGATTCAAGTTATGCTGGCCACCATGGCCGCACCCCGGCGCTCCGACGCCGCACGCAACCGCGTCGCGCTCCTCGACGCCGCACGCCGCACGCGCGACGCCCACGGCTTCCCCGCGCCGCTCGCGGAGGTCGCCGCCGAGGCCGGCGTGGGCGTCGGCACGGCCTACCGCAACTTCCCCACCCACCGGGCGCTCGTCGAGGCGCTCGCGCTCGAGCACCTCGACGACCTCCTCGCCGCGGCGCGCACGGCCGAGGCGGAGACCCGTCCCGACGCGCTCGACGACCTCCTCGTCGCCGCGGTCCGCCTGCTCGCCGACGACCCGTCGCTCGCCACGGTCGTCAGCGACCCCGACGGCTCCGGGCCGGAGCTCCGGGAGGCGGTGACCGGTCTGCTCGAGGTCTTCGGACGCCTGCTCGCGCGGGCGCAGGACGCGGGCCTCGTGCGCACCGACCTCGGGCCGGTGGACGTCCACCACCTCGTCTGCGGCGTGCAGCTGTCGGTCCGGCTCGCCGGCACCGCCGACGCCGTCGACCGGTACGCCCGGGTGCTCCTCACCGGTCTGCGGCCCTGATCGCACGGGACGTGCCGACAGCCCGCTGAGCATCCCGACCTCGCCGGCGGCGTGCCGGTCACGTCGGCGACAGCACCTCTCCGGTGCTCACCCGGCGTCGTCGGCCGAGCCCGCTCCCCTCGGCGCCGCGCGCCGTCGCGCGGCCGGGCCGCCCTACCCCGCCACGGCTCAGCCGGCGGGCTGCTCCGCGAGCGCGGCCCGCACGTGCTCGACGATCCCGTCGGCCGCGGCCTCGATCTCCGCGAGGGTGATCTCGAAGCCCTCCTCGGGGCCGTACCAGGGGTCGTCGACGTCGAGGACGTGCTCCGGCTGGCCCGGCTCGGCCGGCGCGGCCGGGTCGAACTCGCGGAACATCCGGACCCGCTGCGCCAGCTCGGTCTCGCCGCCCGCGATGCGGCGCAGCGCACGGGCGTGCGCGGCGGTCATCGCGAGGACGAGGTCGCGGTGCAGCAGCTCGGACGCCCGGACCTGGCGCGCGCGGTGGCCGTCGCCCGTCGGGTAGCCGTGGCGGCGCAGGGTGGCGCGGGCGCGCCAGTCGACCGGGTTGCCGCGCTCCTCGTCGCTGATCCCCGTCGAGTCCACCTCGACGACGTCCCCCAGTCCTGCGGCGTCGAAGCGCTCGCGCAGGACGATCTCGGCCATCGGCGACCGGCAGATGTTGCCGGTGCACACGGTCATCACGCGGAACGGAGGGGTCATCGCCCCATCGTCCCAGGACAGGCGCCGGCGTCGCCGTGAGCGCCGTCACCCGGGACGCCCGGTCCCGTCCACCATCCGGGACCCGACCGCGACGAGACCGGCCTCGGCCTCGTCCAGGGACGGCAGACGCGGCCGAGACCGGTGTCGCGACGGCCGGGTCCCAGCACGTGGGCAGTGGGTGGGAGGACGGAGGATGGGGGCGTGGACCTCGAGCGCGCGCACCGGCTGGAGGCCGGCGTGCGCGTGCGGGACGCCGCGACCGTCATGCACCTCGACGCCGACGCGTTCTTCGCCGCGGTCGAGCAGCGGGACAAGCCGTCGCTGCGGGGCAAGCCGGTGCTCGTCGGCGGTGTCGGGCCGCGCGGGGTGGTCTCGACGGCGTCGTACGAGGCGCGGCGCGACGGTGCGCGCTCGGCGATGCCGATGGCCCGAGCCCGGCGGCTGAGTCCCGCGGCGGCCGTGCTCGTGCCGCGGTTCGCCGCCTACGCCGCGTACTCGCAGGTCATCATGCAGGTGCTGCGGGACCTCACCCCGGCGGTCGAGCCGCTGTCCATCGACGAGGCGTTCGCCGACCTCGCCCTCGCTCCCGGCGCCCCCGAGCCCGAGGAGGCGGCCGCGCTGGTCCAGGCCCGCATCGCCAAGCTCACCGGGCTGACGGTGTCCGTGGGCGTGGGCCGCTCGAAGCTCGTCGCGAAGATCGCCTCCGACCTGCGCAAGCCCGGCGGTGTCGTCGTCGTGCGGCCCGAGGACGAGGACGACGTGCTGCTGCCGCTCGACGTGCGCGTCGTGCCCGGTGTCGGCCCGGCCACCGAGGGGGCGCTCGCCCGCCTCGGGGTGCGCACCGTCGCGGACCTGCGCCGCCAGCCGCTCGACACCCTGACGATGACGCTCGGCGAGGCGCACGGCACCGGGCTCTACCTCATGTCCCGCGGCCTCGACGACCGGCCCGTCGTCACGACGACGGAGCGCAAGTCCGCCGGGGCGGAGCGCACGTTCGCCACCGACCTCGTCGGGCGCGAGCTTGTGCTCTCCGCGGTGGACGACGTCGTCGACGAGGCACTGCAGCGCCTCGAGCGGCACGGAGGTGCGGCCCGCACGGTCGTCGCGAAGGTGCGCTACGCCGACTTCTCGACGGTCACCCGCTCGGTGACGTTCCCGTACCCGACGGCCTCCGAGGCCGAGCTGCGCGACGCCGCGCGGCGGGCGGTGCTCGCGGCGGGCGTCGTCGAGCCGGTGCGCCTGCTCGGGGTCGCGTTCCACGCGCTGTCCTCGCACGCCCAGCTCTCGCTCGACCTCGACCCGCACCTGTTCGACGCACCGCGGCGGGTCGAGCCGGGCGAGCACGACGTCGTCGGACGGCGCGTGACGACGGGCCGCGGCGGCGAGGGCGACGGACCCTCCGGCCCGGGCG
>JAEXEM010000371.1 GCA_023401045.1 Actinomycetes bacterium | reverse complement strand
GCCCGCGCCCGTGGCCTTCGCCCCGGCATGACGCCGGGCCGACCGCTGGGCAGCGGCTCGGCTCCCGGGCCGCGTGACCCGCAGCCGCTCGCGGTCTCCGCGGGGCTGCTCGCGCGCGACCTCGGCTGGGAGCCGGGTCTCGTCGTCGGCGACCTCGTGCACCGGTGGGCGCAGATCGTCGGCCCCGAGGTCGCCGAGCACTGCGAGTTCGTCTCGTTCAACGCCGGGCTCCTCACGGTGCGGGCGACGTCGACGGCGTGGGCGACCAACCTGCGGTTCCTCGCACCGTCGATGCTCGCCGCGTTCGACGCCGCGCTCGGGGAGGGCGTCGTCGTCCAGGTCGACGTCCTCGGCCCGGTGGGCCACGGGTTCGGCCACGGCCGGCGGCGGGTGGCCGGTCGGGGCCCGCGCGACACCTACGGCTGAGGCCGTACCGGCTCGTCCGCAGGACCGGGACGCCTGCCCGACTTTCGGCCTCCAGCGGGTAGACTGGACAGGTCAAGAAAGGCGTCTGTCTGCCCCCGAGAGCCGAGAACTCCGAAGCCGTGGAGTGATTCGGCCTCCCGGCGGCCCGCAGCCGCTCCAAGCGCGCCTGGCGCGCACCGAAGCTCTCGAGGAGAACCGCTGCCCGTGGCCGACCAGAGCACCCCTCGCGACCCGCACGACGAGACGACCGAGGGACAGGGCAGCACCCCTCCCCCCGCACGCCAGGAGAGCACCTACGACGCGAGCGCCATCACGGTGCTCGAGGGCCTCGAGGCGGTGCGCAAGCGCCCCGGCATGTACATCGGCTCGACCGGTGCCCGCGGCCTGCACCACCTCGTCTACGAGGTCGTCGACAACTCCGTCGACGAGGCGCTCGCCGGCTACTGCGACACCATCGACGTCACGCTCCTCGCGGACGGCGGCGTGCGCGTCACCGACAACGGCCGCGGCATCCCGGTGGCCATCCACCCGACCGAGGGCCGCCCGACGGTCGAGGTCGTCATGACGATCCTCCACGCCGGTGGCAAGTTCGGCGGCGGCGGCTACGCGGTCTCCGGCGGTCTGCACGGCGTCGGCATCTCCGTCGTCAACGCGCTCTCGACGCGTGTGGTCACGCGCATCAAGCGCGACGGGCACGAGTGGACCCAGGAGTTCGCCAACGGCGGGCAGCCCGTCGGCCAGCTGCAGCAGGGCGAGGCGACGGACGAGACGGGGACGTCGCAGACGTTCTGGGCCGACCCGGCGATCTTCGAGACCGTCGAGTACGACTTCGAGACGCTGCGTGCCCGGTTCCAGCAGTACGCGTTCCTCAACAAGGGCCTGCGCATCACGCTCACCGACGAGCGCCCGCAGCACACCGGCACCGAGGACGAGGTGACCGGGGCGACCGAGGCGCCGGCGCAGCAGACGAGCCGCACCGTGTCGTACAAGTACGACGGCGGCCTCGTCGACTACGTCAAGCACCTCAACTCGACGAAGAAGGTCGAGGTCGTCCACCCCGAGGTCATCGACTTCGAGTCCGAGGACACCAACCGCAAGATCTCCGTCGAGATCGCCCTGCAGTGGACGACCGCGTACTCCGAGTCGGTCTACACGTTCGCCAACACCATCTCGACGACCGAGGGCGGCACCCACGAGGAGGGCTTCCGCGCCGCGATGACCTCGCTCATCAACCGCTACGCGCGCGAGAAGAACATCCTCAAGGAGAAGGAGGAGAACCTCACGGGTGACGACATCCGCGAGGGGCTCACCGCCGTCATCTCCGTCAAGCTCGGCGAGCCGCAGTTCGAGGGCCAGACGAAGACGAAGCTCGGCAACACCGAGGCCAAGCGCTTCGTCCAGCAGGTCGTCAACGACCAGCTCGGTGCGTGGCTCGACGCGCACCCGGTCGAGGCGAAGGACGTCATCCGCAAGTCGATCCAGGCGGCGACCGCGCGCCTGGCGGCCCGCAAGGCCCGTGAGGCGACGCGCCGCAAGGGCCTGCTCGACTCGAACTCGATGCCCGGCAAGCTGCGCGACTGCCAGTCGAACCGTGCCGAGGAGTGCGAGGTCTTCATCGTCGAGGGCGACTCCGCCGGTGGCTCGGCGGTGCGCGGCCGCAACCCGCGGACGCAGGCGATCATGCCGATCCGCGGGAAGATCCTCAACGTCGAGCGCGCGCGCCTCGACAAGGCGCTGGGCAACCAGGAGGTCCAGGGCCTCATCACGGCGTTCGGCACGGGCATCGGCGAGGACTTCGACATCTCGAAGCTCCGCTACCACAAGATCGTCCTCATGGCTGACGCCGACGTCGACGGCCAGCACATCCGCACCCTGCTGCTCACCCTGCTGTTCCGGTACACCCCCGAGCTCATCAAGGCGGGGCACGTCTACATGGCGCAGCCGCCGCTCTACCGGATCAAGTGGACGAACGCCGACCACGACTACGTCTACTCCGACCGGGAGCGGGACGCCGTCGTCACGGACGGCCGCGCCAACGGCAAGCGGCTGCCCAAGGAGAACGCGATCCAGCGGTACAAGGGTCTCGGCGAGATGGACTACTCCGAGCTGTGGGAGACCACGATGTCGCCGGAGCACCGCACCCTCCTGCAGGTGACGATGGACGAGGCCGCGGCCGCCGACGAGATCTTCTCCGTCCTCATGGGCGAGGACGTCGAGGCCCGCCGTGCGTTCATCCAGCGCAACGCCAAGGACGTGCGCTTCCTCGACATCTGACGCGGGCGTGCCGGCCCCCGCCGGCGCCCCGCCCCTGACCTCGCGCTGACGACTGGAGTGAGCACCACGTGACCGAGACCCCCGGCGAGATCGAGCACGGCAACATCGAGCAGGTCGACCTGCAGCTGGAGATGCAGCGCTCGTACCTCGACTACGCGATGGCCGTCATCGTCGGCCGTGCGCTGCCGGACGTGCGTGACGGGCTCAAGCCGGTGCACCGCCGCGTCCTCTACGCCATGTACGACGGCGGCTACCGGCCCGACCGGCAGTTCTCCAAGTGCAGCCGCGTCGTCGGCGACGTCATGGGCAAGTACCACCCGCACGGCGACACCGCGATCTACGACGCGCTCGTCCGCCTCGTGCAGGACTGGTCGATGCGCTACCCGCTCGTCGCCGGCCAGGGGAACTTCGGCTCCCCCGGTGACGACCCGGCCGCCGCCCCGCGGTACACCGAGTGCAAGATGGCGCCGCTGGCCATGGAGATGGTCCGCGACATCGACGAGGACGCCGTCGACTTCCAGGACAACTACGACGGGCACACCCAGGAGCCCGCCGTCCTGCCGTCCCGCTTCCCGAACCTGCTGGTCAACGGCTCGGCGGGCATCGCGGTCGGCATGGCGACGAACATCCCGCCGCACAACCTGCGCGAGGTCGCCGCGGGCGTCCAGTGGTACCTCGAGAACCCCGAGGCCACGCGCGAGGAGCTGCTCGAGGCGCTCATGCAGCGCATCAAGGGCCCGGACTTCCCCACCGGTGCGACGATCCTCGGCCGGCGCGGCATCGAGGACGCGTACCGCACGGGCCGCGGCTCGATCACGATGCGCGCGGTCGTCGAGGTCGAGGAGATCCAGAACCGGCAGTGCCTCGTCGTCACCGAGCTGCCGTACCAGGTCAACCCCGACACCCTGGCGAAGAAGATCGCCGACCTCGTGCGCGAGGGCCGGGTGCAGGGCATCGCCGACATCCGCGACGAGACCTCGGGCCGCACGGGCCAGCGCCTCGTCATCGTCCTCAAGCGGGACGCGGTCGCCAAGGTCGTCCTCAACAACCTCTACAAGCACACGCAGCTGCAGGACACGTTCGGCGCGAACATGCTCGCGCTCGTCGACGGCGTGCCGCGCACGCTGAGCATCGACGCGTTCGTCCGGCACTGGGTGACGCACCAGATCGACGTCATCCAGCGGCGTACGCGGTACCAGCTCGCGCAGGCCGAGCGCGCGATCCACATCTACCGCGGCTACCTCAAGGCGCTCGACGCGCTCGACGAGGTCATCGCGCTCATCCGCCGCTCCCCCGACGCCGAGGAGGCCCGCAACGGCCTCATGGCGCTCCTCGAGATCGACGAGGAGCAGGCGCAGGCCATCCTCAACCTCCAGCTGCGCCGGCTCGCGGCCCTGCAGCGCCAGGAGATCCTCGACCAGCACGCGAAGCTCGAGGCGACGATCACCGAGCTCAACGGGATCCTCGCCTCCCCCGAGCGGCAGCGCACGATCGTCTCCGAGGAGCTCACCGCGATCGTCGAGAAGTTCGGCGACGAGCGGCGCACGCACATCCTGCCGTTCGACGGCGAGGTCTCCATCGAGGACCTCATCGCCGAGGAGGACGTCGTCGTGACGATCACGCGCGGCGGCTACGCCAAGCGCACCCGCGTCGACGCGTACCGGGCGCAGCGCCGCGGCGGCAAGGGCGTGCGCGGGGCGCAGCTACGCGAGGACGACATCGTCGACCACTTCTTCGTCACGACGACGCACCGCTGGCTGCTGTTCTTCACCAACCTCGGGCGGGTCTACCGCGCGAAGGCGTACGAGCTGCCCGAGGGCGGCCGCGACGCGAAGGGCCAGCACGTCGCGAACCTCCTCGCGTTCCAGCCGGGCGAGAAGATCGCCCAGGTGCTCGACCTCAAGGACTACGAGCAGGCCGAGCACCTCGTCCTCGCGACGAAGCGCGGCCTGGTGAAGAAGACGCGCCTGACGGAGTACGACTCCAACCGCTCCGGCGGCGTCATCGCCATCAACCTGCGCGAGGACGAGGAGGGTCGCCCCGACGAGCTCGTCGCGGCCCGCCTGGTCAACTCCGACCAGGACGTCATCCTCGTCTCGCGGCAGGGCCAGTCGGTGCGGTTCACCGCGTCCGACGAGGCGCTGCGCCCCATGGGCCGGGCGACGAGCGGCGTCACGGGCATGAAGTTCCGTGGCGACGACGACCTGCTCGCGATGGACGTCGTGCGGGAGGACGCGTTCCTCTTCACCGTCACCGAGGGCGGCATCGCCAAGCGGACCGCGCTCACGGTCGAGAACTACCGCCAGCAGGGCCGTGGCGGTCTCGGCATCAAGGTCGCCAACCTCCCGGAGGCGAACGGCGAGCTCGTCGGCGCGCTGGTGACGGACGCGGACGACGAGGTGCTCGTCATCATGGAGCGCGGCAAGATCGTGCGGTCCTCGACGTCGGAGGTCAACGCCACCGGGCGGACGACCCAGGGCGTCATCTTCGCCAAGCCGGACACCGGGGACCGGATCATCGCGGTCGCCCGCAACATCGAACGACACCTCGCGGACGATGGCGGTACCGTGAACGAGAACGGCAGCAACCACGACGCAACCGACGTACCGGACCCGGACGCGGTGCCCGACAGCGGTGACCGGCCCGCGGAGGACGCATGAGCGAGACGCCACCCACGATCCCCCCGCGCAAGCGTCCGACCACCCCGGTGAGCGGCGGCGGCGCACGACCGGCCCGCACGACGCGGCCGGGAGG
>JAEXEM010000350.1 GCA_023401045.1 Actinomycetes bacterium | reverse complement strand
GCTGGGGGCGGTGGTGGTCGGCGCGCTCGCGGGGCTGTGGCCCGCGGTCCGCGCGGCGCGGCTCTCGCCCACGGAGGCGCTGGCGGCGGTGTGAGGGGGCTCGTGGGTGCGGCACGTCCGCCCGGGCGCACGTTCGCCCGGGTTGCGCCACCCGCATCGGACACGTCCGACCAACCGCCCGAACGTTGACCTTTCGACACCCGCTCTTTACGTTGTCACCCACATGGCCGAGTGAGCGTTCACCGTCAAGGAGGACGGCGCCACCTGCGCAGTGACCCTTGCCGGGCTCTGCCCGGCTCGTCGTCGACGTCGACGACGTGGGGTGAGGCTCGCGGCCGTGACGTCGATGCCGGTCGGCCGGGGCCTCGTGCTCCCTGCCGCACCGGCTCTCGGAGCAAGCAAAGGGGTGGACGATGCGGCGGACTTCACGACGACGTGACGACGCAGGGGGAGCGGTCCGGCAGGTCAGGGGACGCGGGACGCGGTGGGCGGCGGCGGTCGCGGCGGTCGCCGTGGCGGCCGTCGGGCTCGCAGGGCCGGCGCAGGCGGTCGAGGCCGAGACGTACGACGTCATCGTCCGCGCGGCCAAGCACGGGCACGTCACCGGGGCGGGCAGCTACGAGCCGGGGGAGACCGTCGAGCTGACCGCGACGCCCCACAAGGGCCACGTGTGGGGCGGCTGGACGTCCGAGGACCTCGGGTGGATCGGCGCGCGGGTGGGCTCGTTCACCATGCCGGAGCACGACGTCGTCATCGAGACGTCCTTCCGCAAGGAGATCAAGCCGCTCGAGCACGTCTACCGCGACTACTTCGACGTCGGGAACATCTGGTCGCACCCCGGCACGTACGCCGAGGGCTCGCCGAGCGACGCGACGATCGACCGGCACTACAGCGTCATGACGGCCGAGAACGCGATGAAGCCGGACCAGCTGCTGCCGAACGACAACATCGACCCCGAGACCGGGGCGTTCACGTTCAGCTTCGCGCAGGCCGACGCGTTCGTCGACGAGACGCTCGCGCGCGGCATGAAGGTGCACGGGCACGTGCTCGTCTGGCACGGGCAGTCCCCGCCGCGGCTCAACAGCGGCACCACCGGCGGCACCCGTGACCTCGCCCGCGCCAACATGGAGCGGTACATCGAGGACGTGCTCACGCACTTCGACGGGCGCGCCGTCTCCTGGGACGTCGTCAACGAGGCGTTCGTCGACGGGCTCGCGGAGTTCGACCCGGCCACGCAGGACTGGCGCGACTTCCTGCGCGGCGGCCCCAACGGCGGGTTCTCCCGCTGGTACACCGCGTACGCGAACGGCGCCGACACCGCCGCCGGGGAGCACCCGGCGGACTTCCTCTACGACGCGTTCCTCTTCGCGCGCACCTACGACCCGGACATGCGGCTGGAGTACAACGACTTCAACGTCTTCCAGTCCGAGGGCAAGGCGCAGGCGATCATCGCGATGGCCACCGACCTCAACGCCCGGTACGCCGCCGAGCACCCGCAGGACCCGCGCCCGCTCGTCGAGGCCATCGGCATGCAGTCGCACAACTACATCAACCAGACCCCGGCGTTCGCGTGCTCCGGGAACACCCGCCTGCCGGACCTCGTCGACGACGCCGCCGAGGAGTGGCAGCCCGGTGCGTGCTCGGACGAGGCGTCCGTCGAGCGCTCGATCCAGCTCATCACCGAGGCCGGATTCGAGGTGAGCATCAGCGAGCTCGACCTGCAGGTGTGGGAGGCGTGGAACGGTCAGCCCGAGGGTGACGACCGCGCCGCGTACCGCGACCTCACCGACCCCACCGTCGCCGACCGCATCTCCCGCGAGGGGTTCACCTACTGGGTCGGCAAGATCGAGAACCGCGCCGAGCTCGAGGCCATCCAGGCGCAGCGGTTCGCCGAGTACTTCGCGGTCTACAAGAAGTACGCGACCGACCTCGACCGGGTGACGTTCTGGGGCCTCAACGACCAGCTGAGCTGGCGGTCGACCCACAACCCGCTCATCCTCAACAGCGACTTCTCCGAGAAGCTGGGAGCGGTCGCGGTGGCCGACCCCGAGAAGTGGCTCGGCATGCGCGGGCACATCTCCGACACCTCGAAGCTCGAGGCGGCCGTCGCGCAGACCGAGGAGCTCGACCTCACGGGCCACACCTACACCGGCAAGAGCATCGGCGAGGTGAGGAAGGCGCTCGGCAAGGCGACGTCCGTCCTGCGCAAGGGCGGGCCGCAGGCCGAGGTCGAGAACGTGACCGACGCGCTGCTCACCGCGATCGACCGGCTCGAGCCGGCGACGGGACCGGGTGGTCCGAAGGGACCGGGCGGTCCGAAGGGGCCGGGGGGTCCGAAGGGGCCGGGGGGTCCGAAGGGGCCGGGCGGCCCGAAGGGCTGACCGCACCGAGGCCCTCGCAGGTCCGACGTCCGTCGGGGCTGCGGGGGCCTCGGCGTGTCGCGAGGACGGGCCGTTCACCGCCGGGTCGACCGGCGCCGCTGCACCACGAACCGCGCGGCGAGGGCGAGGTTGATGATTCCCACCGTGATCAGCCAGAGGCCGCTGGACCCGTCGGGGTCGACGACGCGGAGGACGCCCAGGACCAGTGCGGCGACGCCGAACACGAGGACCGTCACGGTGCGCGCGAGGGACGGCACCTCCGCGGTCCGTGGCGCGCGGGGGTCGGCGTCGGGAGACGGCTCGTCGTCGAGGTCCTCGCGGACCGGGGCGGGCATGACGCCGCGCGGTGCCGGCGGTGCCGCCGGCCACGGGTCGGCGAGGAGCTCGGCGGGGTCGGTCTCGAACTCCGGGTCGACGGCCGCGCCCGGCAGTCGCTCGAACCAGTACCGGTCGACCAGGTCCGCGATCTCCTCGGCGGTGCGGCCGCGCACCACGACCGACACGACCTCGCGGTCCTCGTGGACCGCCTCCTCCACACCGGCCAGCGGGGCGAGCATCGTCGCCGTGCCGGTGACGAGCCGCTCGTAGAGGTGTGCCGTGACGTCGGAGAAGCCGAGCTTGATCCGCAGCCGTCCGTCGCCGAGGTCGGTCACCTCCTCGATCCAGTAGACGGGTTCGCCGGCCAGCAGACCGGGCAGTCGCTCCATACCGGACGCATCGGCGCGTCCCGCGTCCGGGATGAGTCCGGTGGATCACCCGCGGTGCCTGCTATCTCGACGTCGTCCCGGCCGTCGGGCTCGCAGCACGCCGGACCGACGACTCGGGTACCCGGTGATGACAGCCGGCGCGCGTCCAGGTGTAGTCGCTCACCCACAGCCCCGCGACGACCTCGCGGTCACCGTCGTGCGTGAACCCCAGGCGCTCGTACAGCGCCCGCGCCGGCGTGTTCGCGCGCCCCGTCGACACGACCGCCCGCTCGGCCGACGACAGTGCGCGCAGCACGAGCCTGCGGCCGATGCCCCGGCGGTGGCACGCCGGGTCGACGACGAGCCGGTCGATGTCGACGACGCCGGCCTCGACCCGCAGCCCGAGCGCACCGGTGACCGTGCCGTCGTCGTCCCGCTCGAGGAGCCACCGCAGGCCGGCGGCGCGCAGGTCGGCCTCGGTCTCGTGCAGCGCGGGGATGCGGTCGTCCGCGAGGAGGCGCGCCTCGACGGCGTACGCCTCGAGCTGCACCCGCAGGACCGCGGCGACGTCGGCGGCGGCCAGCGGTGATCCCACGTCCACGGGGGCAACCTAGGGCA
>JAEXEM010000234.1 GCA_023401045.1 Actinomycetes bacterium | reverse complement strand
GCTGCAGGGTCTGCGCGGGCGCCGGGACGTCGTCGTCCTCGCGCTGCCGCGCGGCGGCGTCCCGGTGGCACGACCGGTGGCGCGGGCGCTCGGCGCACCGCTCGACGTCCTCGTGGTCCGCAAGCTCGGTCTGCCCCGCGCTCGGGAGGTCGCGATGGGGGCGATGGCCGTGCTCGGCGGTGAGGTCGCGGTCGTCGACGTGCCGCGCGAGGGCGTCGGTGCCGACCCGGTCGAGGTCGAGGAGGTGCGACGGTCGGAGGTGGCCGAGCTGCAGCGCCGGGAGGCGGTCTACCGGGCCGGCCGTGCGCCACCCGAGCTGCTCGACCGCGTCGTCGTGCTCGTCGACGACGGTCTGGCCACCGGTGCCTCGATGCGTGCGGCGCTCGCCGCGGTGCGCGGCCGGCACCCGGCGCGGGTGGTGGTGGCCGTGCCCGTCGGCTCGCGGGAGGCCTGTCGTGAGGTCGCGGAGCTGGTGGACGAGCTCGTCTGCCCGTGGCAGCCCGTCCCGTTCCGGTCGGTGTCGCAGGCCTACGTGGACTTCAGGGCACCTGACGACGCCCAGGTGCTGGCGCTGCTGGGCGGCCACGAGCGACGGGACCTCGCTGACGGTGGTCCCGGCCTGGGCGTCGGCGACCCCGAGGGGCAGTGAGGTACGGCCGGCGACGACGGCTCGGCCCGCGTGCAGCGTTCCTCACCGGCACCTGCGTCGGTCGTCTCGGCACCGGGGCCGGGAGGCCGCGTGGGAACCGGAACCCCCCACGGTGGCGTCGACACCGGGACCACCCACGGACGGTGCTTCCGGAGAAGGGGTCGACGTGCGGGGCCTGTGACATCTGGCTCGCGTCTCCCCGGCCGAGGTGTCACGCCCTCCACGCACCTGCCGTGAGCTGCCGGGTCAGGATGCCCGGACGAACGATGCTCCGGGGGCGTCCGGTTCTCGGTCGGTCGTGGAGGGGCGCGCCACACCTCGTTGCGCGCTGGATGGCGACGGACGGGTCGGTGGCCATGTGGTGGCCCTGCTCGCCGGGTGACGACACCGACCCGGGGGCGATACGAACGTCGACATGGCGACAGTCTTGCGCCGTACGGACAACCGCCGTACCGTCGCCGCATGGCCACGAAGACCCGACGCATGGAGCAGCGTATCGACGAGGACACCGAAGTCCTGCTGTCGAAGGCTGCTGCACTGACCCATGAGAGCGTCTCCGCTTTCGTGGTGCGGTCCGCTCGGGACGAGGCGGCGAGGGTCCTCGCCCGCAGCGACCTCACGATGATGCCGGCCGCACAGTTCGACGACATGCTTGCTGCGCTCGACGAGGCGCCGCGCCGCATCCCGGCGCTGGCGGATGCCGCCGCTGCCCGACGCACGTTCAAGCACGAGTGAGCGCTCCCGAGTTCCTGATCCGAGAGCCCCACGAGTACGACGCAGGGCTCGAGTCGTTCAGCTGCGGCAACGCGGCACTCGACACCTGGCTGAGCGAGACGGCCGCGCGCGCTCACAAGTCCGGCTCGTCGCGCGTGCGCCTGCTCTGGGATCTCAGCTCGTACGGGCTCGTGGGTTACTACGCCGTGTGCCCGACCGAGGTGCGGCGAGACGAACTGCCGCTGTCCTCGAAGGTGCGTGGCGGCGTATCGACCGTCCCCGGGTTCATGCTGGCGAAGCTGGCGATCGCCACCGTGGCCCAGGGACGAGGGCTCGGCAGAGACCTGCTCGTCGACGCGCTCGAGCACATCTGTGACGCAGCTGAGCTCGCCGGTGGTCGCATCATCGTGGTCGACCCCATCGACGAGCTGGCTGCTGCGTTCTACGAGAAGTACGGCTTCCGGCGTGTCGGCTCACATACGCGCATGTTCATGCTGGTTCAGGACGCCAGGCGGTCGCTCAGCCTGGACTGACACCTCATTCGGCCCGGCCTCTGCCGGAACCAGCGCCGGAGGCGGCGAGAAGCGGCTGTCGCGGTGCCTGCAGCGGTGCCACCATGCACTGACGGTCGTCCTGGCCCCGTTTCCGACACCATCCGGGCCTCACAACCGGAACCACCCACGGAGCCTCGAAAACCGGAACCACCCACGGAGCGGACGACGGGAATCGAACCCGCGTAGCCAGTTTGGAAGACTGGGGCTCTACCATTGAGCTACGTCCGCGCGCGCCCGCATGAACCGGTGACCACCGGGGAACCGGAGCAGGGCGGCGCAGCAAGGGTACCGGGTCCACGGGGTCGCACGTCGCGGTGCGCGCTCGGGCTGCCGGCGCTTTGGCGGCGGGTCCCGCCGGTGGCGTAGCATCGAGGGTCGCGCGTGCGCGTCGTCGGGTGCTCGCCCACCGCCTCATCGGGGTGGTCGTGATGAGCCCCGCCCCGCAGCGTGCAGCGCCTCCCAGAGCGTGCAGATCCAGATCGTGCCACCCCGTCGGACCCGCCGGCGCCCGGCCATGACCAGTTGGAGACCATCGAAGTGAAGAGCGCCGTCGAGACCCTGGAGCCGACCAAGGTCAAGCTGACCGTCGAGGTGACGTACGACGAGCTCAAGCCGAGCATCGACCACGCGTACCAGCACATCGCCGAGCAGGTGACGGTGCCGGGCTTCCGCAAGGGCAAGGTGCCGCCGCGCATCATCGACCAGCGTGTCGGCCGCCCGGCCGTCATCGAGCACGCCGTCAACGAGGGTCTCTCCGGGTTCTACGCCGAGGCCGTCCGCGAGAACAAGCTGCGCCCGATGGGCCAGCCCGAGGTCGAGGTCACCAAGGTGCCCGGGCTCGTCGCGGCGCCCGCGGGCGAGGAGGGCGAGCTGCACTTCACCGCCGAGGTGGAGGTGCGCCCCGAGGTGACTCTCCCGTCGCTCGACGGCCTGTCGCTCACGGTGGACGACGTCGAGGTGACGGACGAGGACGTCGAGGGCCGTCTCGACGCGCTGCGTGCGCGCTTCGGCTCGCTCGTCGGCGTCGACCGCCCCGCGCAGGCCGGCGACTTCGTCGTCGTCGACCTCGCCGCGACGATCGACGGCGAGCAGGTCGACCAGGTCTCCGGCACGAGCTACCAGATCGGGTCGGGCAACATGCTCGAGGGCCTCGACGAGGCGCTCACCGGCCTGTCGGCCGGCGAGTCGACGACGTTCGAGACCGAGCTCGCCGGTGGCGACCGCAAGGGCGAGAAGGCGCAGGTGACCGTCACCGCGACGGCCGTCAAGGAGCGCCAGCTGCCCGAGGTCGACGACGAGTTCGCGCAGCTCGCGAGCGAGTTCGACACCATCGACGAGCTCAAGGCGGACCTGCGTGAGCAGGCCGGTCGCATCAAGGCGTCGAACCAGGCCGTCCAGGCCCGTGACCTGCTCGTCGAGAAGCTCACGTCCGAGGTCGAGATCCCGGTGCCGTCCGGCGTCGTCGAGGCCGAGGTGCACCGTCACCTCGAGTCCGAGGGGCGTCTCGAGGACGACGAGCACCGTGCCGAGGTGACGGAGCAGGCGCAGACCGCGCTGCGCAACCAGATCCTCCTCGACACGCTCGCCGAGCAGCTCGAGATCACGGTGAGCCAGTCCGAGCTGCTCGAGTACCTCGTGTCGGCGTCGCGCCAGTACGGCATGGACCCGAACACCTTCATCACGACGCTCGACCAGCAGGGCCAGATCCCCTCGATGGTCGCCGAGGTCGCGCGCTCGAAGGCGCTCGCCGTCGCGCTGCGCCGCGTCGCCGTCGTCGACGGCTCCGGTGCGGCCGTCGACCTGTCGGAGTTCATCGGCAGCGACGAGGAGGACGCCGCGGTCGAGGCCGCCGAGTCGACCTCGGGCGACGCCGCGACCGACGTCTCCTCCGTCGCGTTCGGTGACGACTCGGCCGACGAGAAGGCCTGACACCTCCCGACACCGACAACGGTGCCACGACGGCCCCGGGTGCCCCGCTGCGGGCGCCCGGGGCCGTCGTCGTCCCACCGCCGGGCGTGGCCCACGGGGGCGGTGCGGCGGACGCTGCGCCGACAGCGAAACGGCACGTCGCCACGAATGTGGGGGCAGGCACGGGCGTTAGGGTCCAAGCAACACGCGGTCGGACGGTGCGACGATCACCCCGCCGCGGGCAGGACGCAGGACGCAGCCAGACCGAGGGAGCCTTCGTGAACCAGCAGGTGCCGTCGATGGCCCGGGCAGACACTCCGGGCCTCGGCCTCAACGATTCCATCTACAACCGGCTGCTCCGCGAGCGGATCATCTGGCTCGGCTCGGAGGTCCGGGACGAGAACGCCAACGCCATCTGCGCGCAGATGATGCTCCTCGCCGCGGAGGACCCGGACAAGGACATCTGGCTGTACATCAACTCGCCGGGCGGGTCGATCACGGCGGGCATGGCGATCTACGACACCATGCAGTACATCCAGCCGGACGTCGCGACGATCGCGATGGGCATGGCCGCCTCGATGGGGCAGTTCCTGCTCTCCTCGGGCGCCAAGGGCAAGCGGTACGCGCTGCCTCACGCCCGCGTGATGATGCACCAGCCCTCGGGCGGCATCGGCGGCACCGCGACGGACGTGCGCATCAACGCGCAGCTCATCCTCCACATGAAGAAGGTCCTCGCCGAGCTGACGGCCGAGCAGACCGGCAAGAGCGTCGAGCAGATCAACGCCGACGCGGACCGTGACCGCTGGTTCACCGCGCCCGAGGCGCTCGAGTACGGCTTCGTCGACCACGTCGTCGAGAACTCGCACTCGGTCGCCGGCGGCGGCGGCACCGGGTCCTGACGACGATCGCACCAGCGAGGAGAACCTTCGTGAGCATGGAGTCCCAGTTCATCGCCCGTGCCGGCCGCCTCGCCGGCGGCACGGCACCCACCTCCCCGACGGGCCGCTACGTGCTGCCGCAGTTCGAGGAGCGCACCGCCTACGGCTTCAAGCGCCAGGACCCGTACACCAAGCTGTTCGAGGACCGCATCATCTTCCTCGGCGTGCAGGTGGACGACGCCTCGGCCGACGACGTCATGGCGCAGCTGCTCGTGCTCGAGTCCACGGACCCCGACCGCGACATCACGCTGTACATCAACTCGCCCGGTGGCTCGTTCACCGCCCTCACGGCGATCTACGACACGATGCAGTACATCAAGCCGCACATCGCGACCGTCTGCCTCGGGCAGGCGGCCTCGGCCGCGGCCGTGCTGCTCGCGGCCGGCTCGCCCGGCAAGCGTCTCGCGCTGCCGAACGCGCGGGTGCTCATCCACCAGCCCGCGATGGAGGGCGGCGGCTACGCCCAGGCCTCGGACATCGAGATCCAGGCGAACGAGCTCATCCGCATCCGCGAGTGGCTCGAGAACGCGCTCGCGCACCACACCGGCCGCTCGATCGACGACGTGCGCGTCGACATCGAGCGCGACAAGATCCTCACCGCCGCGCAGGCGAAGGAGTACGGGATCGTCGACCAGGTGCTCGAGAGCCGCAAGGGCGTCCACCCGACGGTCGTCCAGCCGAGCTCGTGACTCGCACCCGGCCGGTCCCGCTCCTCGCGGTGACCGGCCGGGTGAACCGTCCCGGGCCCATCAGGGCGAACCGGGACGACTCGGACGGCGTGTCCTGCTCAACACGCCGAGACTTGCCCGTGCGGTACGGCTGACACAGGGCTTTCCGTGGTGTGCAATGGGGGAACGTGACTCGCGGAGGTCGAGGTCACGACGACGGCGCACCGCCCGAGGGCGGAGGGCGACACGAAGGAAGGGGACGCACGTGGCGCGGATCGGGGACGGTGCGGACCTTCTCAAGTGCTCGTTCTGCGGCAAGTCCCAGAAGCAGGTGAAGAAGCTCATCGCAGGGCCGGGCGTCTACATCTGCGACGAGTGCATCGACCTCTGCAACGAGATCATCGAGGAGGAGCTCGCCGAGGCGACCGAGGTCGGCATGGTCGACCTGCCGAAGCCGAAGGAGATCTTCGAGTTCCTCGAGCAGTACATCGTCGGGCAGGAGGCCGCGAAGCGGTCGCTCGCCGTCGCGGTGTACAACCACTACAAGCGGATCCAGGCCGGTGAGGGCGCCCGGCCGGCGGCGGGCGAGGAAGCCGTCGAGATCGCGAAGTCGAACATCCTCCTCATCGGTCCGACGGGCTGCGGGAAGACGTACCTCGCGCAGACCCTCGCGAAGATGCTCAACGTCCCGTTCGCGATCGCGGACGCCACGGCCCTCACCGAGGCGGGCTACGTCGGCGAGGACGTCGAGAACATCCTCCTCAAGCTCATCCAGGCCGCCGACTACGACGTCAAGAAGGCCGAGACGGGCATCATCTACATCGACGAGATCGACAAGATCGCCCGCAAGAGCGAGAACCCGTCGATCACGCGCGACGTCTCCGGCGAGGGCGTCCAGCAGGCGCTCCTCAAGATCCTCGAGGGCACGACCGCGTCGGTCCCGCCGCAGGGCGGGCGCAAGCACCCGCACCAGGAGTTCATCCAGATCGACACGACGAACGTGCTGTTCATCGTCGCCGGTGCGTTCGCCGGCCTCGACGAGATCATCACGTCCCGGGCCGGGCGCCGCGGCATCGGGTTCGGCTCGCCGCTGCACTCCGCCGACGACGTCGACGTCTACGGCGAGGTCATGCCGGAGGACCTGCTGAAGTTCGGGCTCATCCCCGAGTTCATCGGCCGCGTGCCGATCATCACGACGGTCTCGCCGCTCGACCGCGCCGCGCTCGTGCGGATCCTCACCGAGCCCCGCAACGCGCTCGTCAAGCAGTACCAGCGGATGTTCCAGATCGACGGTGTCGAGCTCGAGTTCGACGACGAGGCCGTGGCGGCCGTCGCCGACCAGGCGCTTCTGCGGGGCACCGGTGCGCGAGGTCTGCGCGCCATCCTCGAGGAGGTCCTCCAGCAGGTGATGTTCGAGGTGCCGTCGCGCGACGACGTCGCACGCGTCGTCATCACGCGCGACGTCGTCCTCGACAACGTCAACCCCACGCTCGTCCCGCGCGACACCGGCCGCGACAAGCGCACCCCGCGAGAGAAGAGCGCGTGACCACGTCCCGCCCCGCCGTGCCCACCGAGCTCGCCCGCCTGCGCGGCAGCATCGACAACATCGACGCGGCACTCGTCCACATCCTCGCCGAGCGGTTCAAGGCCACCCAGCGCGTCGGCGTCCTCAAGGCCGAGCTCGGGCTGCCCGCCTCGGACCCCGGCCGCGAGGCCGAGCAGGTCGCGCGGCTGCGCCGGCTGGCCGACGAGGCCGACCTCGACCCGGTGTTCGCGGAGAAGTTCCTCGCGTTCATCGTCGAGGAGGTCATCCGTCACCACGAGGCGATCGCGCAGGACCACGCCCAGCAGCGCGCCTGACGCCCGGGCGCGAGCCCGGCGACGGGCGTGGGCGTGAGGTCGGGCTGCGTGCGGTGCGCGACCCCCACGTGACCCGCACTGGCGGCGGCTGCGCCGCGGGCAGAAGGTAGAAGGGTCAGCCCCGGTGCCCGCACCGGACGTGAGGCCGCCGGGGACGTCTGCCTCAGGGAGGTCCAGCCCACATGCACCTGCACTGGCTCAAGCCGCTGCTCGGACGACCCGGCCCCTTCGTCACCGTCCTGCTCGACGCCACTCCCTCCGAGGTCGCGGGGGAGTCGACCATCGTCGAGCGGTGGCGCTCGGTCCGCCGCGAGCTCGAGCGCGACGGTGCCCCCGCCGCCGCCCTCGACGCGATCTCCGAGCACGTCGTGGTGCCGGACGGGCGCCGGGCCCCACGCGGGCGCGTCATCGTCGCCGACGCCGACGGCGTCCTCGTGGACCGGGCGCTGCGGCTCTCTCCCGCCCGCAACCGCGGGGTCGTCGGCCCCGCACCCGACATCGGGCCGCTGGTGCGGGCCGCCGAGGACTCCGTCGACCTGCTGCTCGTCGTCGTCGACCGCACCGGCGCGGACCTGTACTGGAGCGGCGGCACGGACCCCGTCGACGCCTCGCCCGAGGTGGTGGAGGGTGGTCACGACGAGGTCCACAAGCTGCGCGAGGGGCCGCTGGGGCGCCGCGGGCAGACACGAGCGGAGGACTCCTGGCAGCGCAACGCCGAGGTGGTCGCCGCAGCGGTCGACGCCCGCGTGCGGGAGCGGTACCCGCAGCTCGTCGTCCTCACCGGTGACGTGCGCGCGGTCGCGCTCGTCAAGGACGCGCTCGGGCAGCAGGCCTCGGAGGCGCTCGTCGAGGTCCCCGGCGGCGGTCGCGGCGACGGGGTGCACCAGGCGGCGTTCCACGCCCACCTCGCCGAGGCACTCGACGCGTTCCGGGTCCGGCGCCGCTCCGAGCAGGTCGACCGCTTCCGAGAGGCGCAGGGCCGGGGAGAGGGTGCCGTCACCGGCATCGACGACGTCGTCGAGGTGCTGCGCCGCGGGCAGGTCGACGAGCTCGTCGTGCTCGCCGACACGCTCGACAGCCGGCTCGTCGAGCGCACGCTCTGGGTGGGCCCGGAGCCGTTGCAGGTCGCGACGTCGCTCGAGGACCTCACGGCGATCGGGGTGGCCGAGGGCGAGGCACGTCGGATGTCCGCCGACCTCGCGCTCCTGCGTGCCGTCGTCGGCCAGGACGCGGGCGTGACCTACGCCGGCGAGGACGACGTCGAGCTCGTCGACTCGGTCGGCGCGGTGCTGCGCTGGGCGGACGGCTCGACGCCGAGCGACTCGGTGCCCACGCAGTCCGCGGACCGCCGGCGCCTGCGCACGGCGTGAACCTGCGCCGGGGCGGGTCACCCGACCCGCCCGGGCGACGTCGTCAGTTCCGGGTGTCGACGTACAGCTCGTCGATGTCCTTCGCGAAGTCCTTGAGGACGGCGGCGCGCTTCACCTTGAGCGACGGCGTGAGGTACCCGTTCGCCTCGGTGAAGTCCGACGTGAGCACCCGGATCTTGCGGATCGACTCGGCGCGCGACACGGCCTCGTTGGCACGCTCGACGGCACGGTCGAGCGCCTCGAGCACGCGCGCGTCGGTCGCCGCCGTCGCGACGTCCATCGGCGGGAGCCCGTGCATCGACAGCCACCCCGGGAGCATGTCGGTGTCGAGGGTGACGAGCGCCCCGATGAACGGGCGCTGGTCACCGACGACGACGACCTGGCTGACGAGCGGGTGGCCGCGCAGCCGGTCCTCGAGCAGCGCGGGGGCGACGTTCTTGCCGCCGGCGGTGACGATGATCTCCTTGCTGCGGCCGGTGATGCGCAGGTAGCCGTCCTCGTCGAGCTCGCCGAGGTCGCCCGTCCTGAACCAGCCGTCGACGAGCGCCTCGGCCGTCTGCTCGGCCATGTGGCGGTAGCCGCGGAAGACGTGCGGCCCCTTGACCCAGATCTGGCCGTCGTCGTCGACGCGCAGGGACGTGCCGGGGAAGGCGGGGCCGACCGTGCCGACCTTCGTCAGGCCCGGCCGGTTGACGGCCGTCGGGGCGGTCGTCTCGGTGAGGCCGTAGCCCTCGAGGACGCGCACGCCGATCCCGCGGTAGAAGTGCCCGAGCCGCTCGCCGAGCGGGGCACCGCCGGAGATGGCGAACGCGGCCCGCCCGCCGAGGACGGCGCGCAGCTTGCGGTGGACGAGGGAGTCGGCGAGCCGGTGCTGCGCGGCCAGCACGGCCGACGGGCCGCCGGGCGTGTCCTGCGCGCGCGACCACGTGATGGCGACCTTCGCGGCCCACCGGAACAGCCGCAGCCGCGGGCCCGTCCCGGCCTTCTGCTCGGCCGAGTTGTAGACCTTCTCGAACACGCGCGGGACGGCGAGGACGAACGTCGGCTGGAACGACGCGAGGTCGGGCAGCAGGTTGCGGGTGTCGGGGGTGTGGCCCATGACCGCACCGGAGGGGACGCACAGCACCTGGATGAACCGCGCGAAGACGTGCGCGAGCGGCATGAAGAGCAGGGTGCGCGAGCCCGGGCGGGCGCACACCTCGCCGAGGCCCTCGACGCCGTTGCGCGCGAGCTCGACGAAGTTGCCGTGCGTGAGCTCGACGCCCTTGGGGCGGCCGGTCGTGCCGGAGGTGTAGATGATCGTCGCGAGGTCGGCGCCGCGCGCGATCCGGCTGCGCCGGTCGATCTCGGCCTCGGGCACGTCGAGCCCGCGGGCGGACAGCTCGGCGACGGCCCCCTCGTCGATGACGAGCACCTCGGCGAGCCCGGGCAGGTCGTCGCGCACCTGGGCGACGGCGGCCGCGTGCGCCGCGGTCTCGACGACGGCGAGGCGCGCCCCGGCGTCCGAGGCGATCCACCGCACCTGCTCGGGGGACGACGTCTCGTACACGGGCACGCCGACGCCGCCGGCGGTCCAGATCGCGAAGTCGAGCAGCGTCCACTCGTAGCGGGTACGGGACATGATGGCGACGCGGTCGCCCGGCTCGAGGCCGGAAGCGACGAGGCCCTTGGCGACGGCGCGCACCTGCGCGACGAACTCGCGCACGGTGAGCGAGGTCCACGCGCCGCCGAGCGCGGTACGGACCTCGACGAACGGTCCGTCGGGGTCCTTCGCCAGCCGGTCGGCGAGCATCGAGCAGATCGACGCCTCCGGGTCGGCGGGGACGAGGACGGGGGAGTGGAACTCGGGCATGGGGGCTCCTGTGCAGGCGGCGTCTCGACCCTACTGCGTGGCGCCTACCCGGCTGGTCAGTCCTGGTGCTGGTGGGTGGGGTCGAGGACACGCTGGAGGAACGCGCGGGTGCGGTCCTCCCGGGGGGCGCCGATGACGTCGTCGGCCGGCCCCTGCTCGACGACCACGCCGTCGTCCATGAAGACGACGCGGTCGCCGACCTCACGGGCGAAGGCCATCTCGTGGGTGACGACGATCATCGTCATCCCGCCGTCGGCGAGGTCGCGCATGACGCCGAGGACGTCGCCGACGAGCTCGGGGTCGAGCGCGGAGGTCGGCTCGTCGAAGAGCATGAGCCGGGGATCCATCGACAGCGCCCGCGCGATGGCCACGCGCTGCTGCTGACCGCCGGAGAGCTGGCCGGGCAGGGCGTGCGCGCGGTCGGCGAGGCCGACGCGCTCGAGGTTGGCGAGCGCGATGCGCTCCGCCTCCGCGCGGGACCGGCGCAGCACGCCGCGCTGGGCGATCGTGCAGTTGTCGAGCACCGTGCGGTGGCTGAAGAGGTTGAACTGCTGGAACACCATGCCGACGTGCGTGCGGACGCGGTCGATGTCGACGTCGGGGTCGGTGACCTCGACGCCGAGCACGTCGATGCGGCCCGACGTCGGCTGCTCGAGCAGGTTGACGCAGCGCAGCAGCGTCGACTTGCCGGAGCCCGACGGGCCGATGACGCAGACGACCTCGCCGGCGGCGACGTCGAGGTCGATGCCGCGGAGCACCTCCCGCTCGCCGAACGACTTGTGGAGGTCACGCACGGAGACGACGGTCTGGGCCTGGTCGCTCACTTGCCGCGTCCCTTCGTGCCGGTGCGCCGCTCGAGCCAGGCGCTGAGCCGGCCGAGGGGCAGGGTGATGAGCAGGTAGCAGGCGCCGGCGACGAAGAGCGCGGTGAGACCGCCCTGGGCGGTGTTGAGCGCGTCGCGGCCGACCTTCGTGAGGTCGTACTCGGCGACCTGCATGCCGAGGAGGAAGACGAGGGAGGTGTCCTTCGTCAGGAGGATGATCTCGTTCGTCATCGGGGGCAGGACGATGCGGAACGCCTGCGGCACGACGACCTGGAGGAGCGTGCGGGTGTGCGACATGCCGAGGGAGCGTGCGGCCTCGATCTGCCCCTTCGGGACGGCGTCGAGGCCGGCGCGCAGCGTCTCGGCCATGTACGCGGCCGAGACGATGCCGAGGGCGATGGACGCCTTGGCGAGCATCGAGGGGATGCTCACGCCGAACGCGATCGGCACGGCGAACCCCACGGCGAGGACGACGAGCAGCGCGGGGATGCCGCGGAAGAACTCGATGTACGCGGTGGCGATCCACCGGTA
Organism: Actinomycetes bacterium; assembly: GCA_023401045.1. Taxonomy (GTDB): domain Bacteria; phylum Actinomycetota; class Actinomycetes; order Actinomycetales; family Cellulomonadaceae; genus Cellulomonas. Next base: position 8,725 of record JAEXEM010000234.1, on the reverse strand, counting down.
GGGGGCGACCGTCGAGCGACGCATGAGCGCGAGCACCGCGCCGAGCGGCAGCCCGATGGCGAAGGCCCCGAGGGTGTACCGGACGGTGTTCCACAGCCCGAGCGGCATGCGCTCGAGCAGGTCGGCCGCGACCGAGGGGTCGAAGAGCTGCGTGGAGACGTTCGCCCAGTCGGTGAGCAGGGCGATCGCGACGAGCGCGGCCGCCAGCACGCCGTACTGCACGCCCCGGACGATGCGGGTGCGGGTACGCGGGCTCGTCCGCCGGCGCCCGGGCGGCATCTGCAGGGTGTCGGTGTCGGTCGTCATGGGGACTCCGTCGCGGTGTCGTGGCGGGTGCGGGGCCGGCGGGGGCCGGCCCCGCACCTCGGGGTCAGTCGGCGACGACCGGTGCGGTGCCGATGCGGTCGGTGTAGATCTGCTCGTACGTGCCGTCCTCGCGGATGCGCTCGAGCGTCGCGTCGACCGCCTCGAGCAGCGCGGTGTTGCCCTTCTTCACGCCGAGGCCGTACTGCTCACCGGTCGGGAAGGTGGCGGCCACCTCGTAGCCGTCGGAGATGAACGGGCCGAGCACGGCGATGTCGTTGATGACGGCGTCGACCTGGCGGGTCTGGAGCGCCTGGACCTGCAGACCGAGGTCCTCGAACTGCACGGTCGTCAGACCGTTCTCCTTGGCCCAGGTCTCGCCCGTCGTCGCCATCTGGACGGCGACCTTCCGGCCGGCGAGCGACTCGACGCTGTCGAGGTCGGAGCCCTCCGCGACGAGCAGGCCCTGGTCGGCGTCGAAGTACGGCGTCGAGAAGTCGAACTTCTCGGAGCGCACGTCGGTGATCGTCAGGCCGGTGGCGGCGATGTCGCACGCGCCGGTGTTGAGCGAGGCGCCCGACTCGATGCTGTCGAACGGCGCGACGACGACCTCGAGCTCGACGCCGAGGTCCTCGGCGACCTCACGCGTGAGGTCGATGTCGAGGCCGACGATCTCGCCGTCCTCGTCCTCGAACTCGAACGGCTCGAAGGGCGGGTTCGTGCAGACCGTGAGCGTGCCGTCCTTGACGAGGTCGACCCCGCCCTCGCCGGCGGCGTCGTCGGAGCCCGACGAGGAGCAGGCGCTGAGGGCGAGCAGGGCGGCCGCGGCGAGCGCGGCCGCGGGCAGGGGGTGGCGCATGGGGGGATCCCTTCCGAGCGGGTGGCGCGCATAACTATACGCGGCCGATCATTCCTATCCGACACGCCGGAGGGTCGGGACCCAGGTCCCGACCCTCGGCGCACGCGGTGCGAGGTCAGCGCGCGACCGGCTCCCCGAGACGGGCGTCGCGGGCGACGACGGTCTCGCCGGCACCGTCGACGAGCTCGAGCGTGCCGGTGGCGCGGCCGGCGTTGCGGACGTCGTCGAGCGCGGCCTCGACACCCGGGCGCATCGCCGCCGGCACCTCGAGGACGGCGTGCTCGACCGGCGTGCGCATCGAGACCTTGGCCTCGGACTTCACCTTCCGCAGCGCGGCCAGCGCGGCGCCCGCACCGGCGACGAGCCCCGGGTCGGTGCCGTCGGCGGCCGCCCGGAGCGCGTCGCTCGTCGGCCACGGGGCGCGGTGCACCGAGCCCTCGCGCCACCACGACCAGACCTCCTCGGTCGCGTACGGCAGCACCGGGGCGAACAGCCTCAGCATCGTCTCGAGCGCGATGCCCAGCGCTGCGCGTGCCGAGGCCGTGGCCGACGTCACGTCCGCGGTCGCGGCGCCCGCACCGTAGGCACGGTCCTTGACGAGCTCGAGGTAGTCGTCGCAGAACGTCCAGAAGAACGTCTCCGACAGCTCGAGCGCGCGGGTGTGGTCGTACGCCTCGAGCGCCGCGGTCGCCTGGTCGACGACGTCGGCCAGACCCGCGAGCATCGCGCGGTCGAGCGGCTCGGTGACGAGCGCAGGGTCGAGCGCGACCTGCTCGTCGGCCTCGCCGAACGACAGCACGAACTTGCTCGCGTTGAGGATCTTGATCGCCAGGCGGCGGCCGATCTTCATCTGGCCGACCTCGAACGCGGCGTCGGTGCCGAGGCGCGCCGAGGCCGCCCAGTACCGCACCGCGTCGGACCCGTGCTCCTCGAGCAGGCCCATGGGCGTGACGACGTTGCCCTTCGACTTGCTCATCTTCTTGCGGTCGGGGTCGAGGATCCACCCGCTGATCGCGGCGTCCGACCACGGCAGGCTGCCGTGCTCGAGGTGCGCGCGGACGACCGTCGCGAACAGCCAGGTCCGGATGATGTCCTGCCCCTGCGGACGCAGGTCCATGGGGAACACCCGCGAGAACAGGTCGGGGTCGGTGCGCCAGCCGCCGACGATCTGCGGGGTGAGCGAGCTCGTCGCCCACGTGTCCATGACGTCGGGGTCGCCGACGAACCCGCCCGGCACGCCGCGCTGGTCCTCGGTGTACCCGGCGGGGGCCTCCGACGACGGGTCGACCGGGAGCTGGTCCTCGGTCGGCAGGACCGGGTGGTCGTGGTCCGGCTCGCCGTTCTCGTCGAGGCGGTACCAGACCGGGAACGGCACGCCGAAGAACCGCTGCCGGGAGATGAGCCAGTCGCCGTTGAGGCCGTTGACCCAGTTCTCGTAGCGGACCCGCATGAAGTCCGGGTGGAAGCCGAGCTCACGGCCCCGCGCGACGAGCGCCTCGCGCAGCTCCTCGTCGCGACCGCCGTTGCGGATGTACCACTGGCGGCTCGTGACGATCTCGAGGGGCTTGTCGCCCTTCTCGTAGAAGTTCGCCTTGCGCTGCGTGGGCACCGGCTCGCCGTCGAGGTCGCCGGCGGTGCGCAGCGCGCCGACGACGACCTCGCGCGCGGAGAACGTCGTCTTGCCGGCGAGCTCGGCGTACACCTCGCGGCCGCCGGCGGAGGTGATCCACTCCGGCGTCTCGCGGACGATGCGGCCGTCGCGGCCGACGACCGAGCGGGTCGGCAGCTGCAGCTCGCGCCACCACTGGACGTCGGTGAGGTCGCCGAAGGTGCAGCACATCGCGATGCCGGCGCCCTTGTCGGGCTCGGCCGCGGGGTGGGCGAGGACGGGCAGCTCGACGCCGAACAGCGGCGAGGTCACCGTCGTGCCGAACAGGTGCTGGTAGCGCTCGTCGTCGGGGTGCGCGATGAGCGCGACGCACGCGGGCAGCAGCTCGGGGCGGGTCGTCTCGATGTGGACCGGCTCACCGTCCGGGCGGTGGAACGCGACGCGGTGGAACGCACCGGGGTAGTCGCGCGCCTCGAGCTCGGCCTGCGCGACGGCCGTCTGGAACGTCACGTCCCACAGGCCCGGGGCCTCGGCCTGGTAGGCCTCGCCGCGTGACAGGTTGCGCAGGAACGCCTGCTGGGCGACGGCACGGGCCTCGCCGGAGATCGTCTGGTAGGTCATCGACCAGTCGACGGACAGGCCGAGCCGACGCCACAGCGCCTCGAACTGGCGCTCGTCGTCGGCCGTGAGGCGCTCGCAGAGCTCGACGAAGTTGCGCCGGCTCACCGGCACCTGGTCGGCGGGCTTGACGGCCTTGCCGTCCGTGCCCTCGTGCGGGGGAGTGAAATCGGGGTCGTACGGCAGCGACGGGTCGCAGCGCACGCCGTAGTAGTTCTGCACGCGGCGCTCGGTCGGCAGGCCGTTGTCGTCCCACCCCATGGGGTAGAAGACCTCACGGCCGCGCATGCGGCGGTAGCGCGCGACGACGTCGGTGTGCGTGTAGGAGAACACGTGGCCGACGTGCAGCGAGCCGGACACCGTCGGGGGCGGGGTGTCGATCGAGTACACCTGCGCGCGCTCCGCGGTGCGGTCGAACGCGTAGGTCGCGTCGTCCGCCCACTGCCGGGACCACCGGTCCTCCAGCCCGTCGACCGAGACCTTGTCCGGTACCTGGCGGGCGGCGGGTGCGCTCGTCGGGTTCTCGGTCCGTGGGGTCAGGTCGCTCATGGGCACCCATCCTCCCAGATCCGGCAGGGCGCGCGTGCACGCCCGCACGTCGTCCGGCCGCCGGGGCGCCGCTGCCGTGCGGGCGCGGCGCGTCAGTCCGGCAGCGGACCGCCGCGCTCGTCGAGCAGGTCCTGGAGGACGACGGTCTCGCGGGTCTGGGAGTCGACGACGCCCTGCGCGAAGCGCACGACCTCCGGGTGGTGGGCGTGCTCGGCGGCGTACCGCGCCATGTCGACCGCACCGGCGTGGTGGGCGATCATGAGCTCGAGGTAGATCCGCTCGGCGTCGACGCCGTCGGCGTCCCGCAGCCGCGCGAGGTCCTCGGCGGCCACCCAGCCCGGCATGTCCGAGAGGCCGCCCCCGGCGCCGTGCCCGTGCTCGCCCGCCATCCACGCCATCGAGCCGTCCGGGCTCGCCGCCGGCAGGCCCCACAGTCGCAGCCACGCGGCCATCTGCCCGATCTGCTGCTGCTGGATGGTGAGCACGTCGAGCGCGATCGAGCGCAGCGTCTCGTCGTGCGCACGCTCGCGCAGCACGACGGACATCTCGACGGCCTGCGCGTGGTGGGCCTGCATGTCGCGCGCGAAGCCCGCCTCGACGGACGTGTCCGCGGGCGTCGCACTGCCCGGCCGGGCGACGAGGGTGGCGCCGACGACGAGCCCGACGAGCAGCGCGAGCACGACGACGAGCCCGAGGACGGCGCGCGCCGTGCCCGTCAGACCACCGAGCGCCCCGGCCAGCGCGGAGCGCGGCGCGGCCGGGGCGTCGGTCGTCGACGTCACGCCGGGGCGCCCACGCCGTTGCTGCACAGGGCACCGGCCTCGGGCAGCTCGGGGTTGAGCAGGTACTTGCGCAGGAAGACCGGGAGGCGGTCGTCGTCGGCGTCGTCGAGCTCGAGCTGGTAGCCCCAGGCGGTCGCGACGACCGGGGCAGGCAGCCCCTCGTACGGCGAGACGAGGACGTAGCCCTGGCCGTCGGCGAGGTCGTGCAGCTTCGCGACCTGGTCGGCCGGCAGGTCGGGGTCGTGGGTGATCCACACGGCGCCGTGCTCGAGGGAGTGCACCGCGTGCTCGTCGACGACCGGCTCGGCGTAGACGCCGCAGTTCTGCCACGTCGCGTTGTGCTCCCCGCCGGCCGGCGGCGTCTGCGGGTAGTCGACCTCCGTCGACACGTGGTCGAAGGACAGGTCCTCGTACCGCTCCACGCCCTCGATGTCGGACGCGGCCTGCGCGTCGAGCTGGGACGTGCGGCGAGCCTCGCCGACGAGCACGACCGCGGTCACCGCGACGAGGGAGACGACGAGCGTCCCGACGATCCCGACGACGACCGCGGTGCGGCGGCGGGACGAGCGGCGCTGCTCGGCCTGGAGCTGGGCGAGGCGGGCGGCCCGCTCGTCGCGCTGGGAGGTCTTGCTCATGCCTGGGACTCCGTCTCGCAGAGGGCTGGGGCGGGGGCGCATCACGGTACGCGAACTTGATCCGTCAACCAAGATCCGTCCACGCCGGGCGACGTCGACGGCACCCGGCGAGTCCGGTTAGCGTGGCCCGCGCAGGAGCGGGTGCCGACGGGTCGTGGCCCGGGCCCCGTCCGGCGGGCGCCGGCCGTCGGCGGCGTCCGGGCTCCCGTCACCGCCGTTCCGCGGCCGGCGGGCCGATCTCGGGAGTCGTCGTGCAGGGCACGGGTGCGCGCAGCGTGGGTGTCGTCGCAGGGCTGGTCGCGGCACTGGCGTTCGCCACGAGCGGCCCGGTGGTCAAGCCGCTGCTCGCGGCGGGCTGGACGCCGGGGGCCGCCATCGTCGTGCGGCTCACCCTGGGTGCCGTGCTCCTCGCCGGCCCGGCGCTGTGGGCGCTGCAGGGGCGCTGGTCCGCGCTGCGCACGGACTGGCGGACCGTCGTCGGGCTCGGGCTGCTCGGGGTGGCCGGCGCCTCGACGCTCTACTTCCTCGCGGTCGACCGGCTGCCCGTCGCGGTCGCGCTGCTCGTCGAGTACACCGGCCCGCTCCTGCTGCTCGCGTGGGGCTGGGCGCGCAGCCGGCGGGTGCCGGCGCGTGCCACGCTCGCCGGGGCGGCCCTCGCGACGGGCGGTCTCGTGCTCGTCCTCGACGTCACGGGCAGTCTCGACCTCGACCCCCTCGGCCTGGTCTTCGCGGCGGCCGCGGCCGTCGGCAACGCCGCGTACTTCGCCTTGACGGCCCGCCCCCTCACCCTGCCGCCCGTCACGCTCGCCGGTGCCGCGATGGCGGTCGGCGCGGCGGTCGTCGGTGTCCTCGCGCTCGTCGGGGTGCTGCCCGTCCGGGCACCCGCGGTGCACGTCGAGGTCCTCGGTGCGCAGGTGCACTGGCTCGTCCCGCTCGTCGTCGTCGCCGCGGTGCCCACCGCGTTCGCCTACGGCGTCTCGGCGGTGTCCGTGCGCCTCCTCGGCGAGCGCCTCGCCTCGTTCCTCGCGCTGACGGAGGTGCTGCTCGCGGTCGCCCTCGCCTGGGTGCTCCTCGGTGAGCAGCCGCTGCCCGTGCAGGCCGTGGGGGCGGTGCTCGTCGTCGCCGGCGTCGCGCTCGTGCGCTCCGGCGCGGACGTCGACGTCCGCCGGGGTGCCGCCCCGCCGCCGGCCGTCGACGTGCCGCACCCGGCGGCCGAGCCCGGCCGGGACTGATCCGGCGGTCATGGGCCCGGGACGACCCGCAGGACGCGCTCGTCGGAGTTGTTCGCCGTCGAGTCCTTGTCGCCACGCGTGCTCGTCGTCAGCCACAGCGACCCGTCGGCCGAGGGCTCGACCGTCCGCAGCCGCCCGTACGTCCCCGACAGCAGGGTGCGGACGTCCGTCAGCCGGCCGTCCGACGTGATCGTCGCCCGGTACAGGCGGGTGCCGCGCAGGCAGGCGATCCACAGGTGGTCGCCCGTCACCGCGAGCCCGCTGCAGGACGCCTGGGCCACCGGCATCGTGAGGACGGGTGCGACGAGGCCGGGCCCGGAGCACGAGCCCGAGGTGCCCTCGCACTGCGGCCAGCCGTAGTTCCCGCCGCGGACGACGACGTTCGTCTCGTCCATGAGCGAGTTGCCGAACTCCTGCTGCCACAGCCGGCCCTGCGCGTCGAACGCCAGACCCTGCGGGTTGCGGTGCCCGTAGCTCCACACCGCGTTGCCGAACGGGTTGTCCGCGGGCACCGTGCCGTCCGGGGCGATCCGCAGGACCTTGCCCGCGAGGTTCGCGGTGTCCTGCGCCCACTGCGGGTTCTGGCCGTCGCCGGTGGCGACGTAGAGCATGCCGTCGGGCCCGAACCGCAGCCGCCCGCCGTTGTGGTACTTGTTCCGCGGGATGCCGGTGAGGAGGACCTGCGGCGTCCCGGACAGCGCGCCGCCGGTGTACCGGACGCGCACGACGCGGTTGTCCGTCGTCGTCGTGTGCATGACGTAGAGCCACGGGTCGGCCGCGAAGTCGTCGGCGACCTCCAGACCCAGCAGCCCGCCCTCGCCGTCGGTGCCGCTCACGCCGGGCAGGGTCCCGACGACGGTCGTGGTGCCGGTCGCCGGGTCGAGACGCACCACCTGGTGGGTGTCGCGGCGCCCGTAGAGCACCGAGCCGTCCGGGAGCTCGACGAGCCCCCACGGCAGGTCGCGCTCGCTCGCCACCAGGGTGACCTCGCAGACGGCCTCCGTGCACGTGCGGCCGGTGGTGACGCGGACCGCGTCGGAGTTCGGGGACCTGTTGCCCGCCTGGTCCCGCGCGCGCACCCGGTAGGCGTACGTGTAGGTGGGGCGCAGGCCGGAGTCGACGAAGGTGAGCACCGAGCCGGACGTGCTGCCCACGACCGAGCCGTTGCGCAGCACGTCGTAGGCGGTGACCCCGACGGCGTCGGTCGACGCCTGCCACGTGACCGTCACCGTCGTCCCCGTGGCGCGGGCCGTCACCGCGGAGGGCGCCGTCGGCGCGGTGGTGTCCACCTGGCAGGAGGGCACACGGAGCTCGAGGGTCGCGCTCGCCTGCGAGACGTTGCCGGCGGCGTCCCGCGCGTTGACGTACAACCCCCACGTCACCCCGGGGACGAGCGTGAGACGGGCCTCGGTCCTCGTGCCGGCCACCGTCGTCATGTGCTGCCCGTCGTGGTAGACGTCGTACGCGACGACGCCGACGTCGTCGGCGGAGGCGCCCCACGTGAGGCGGACCGAGGTGCACGTGAGCTCAGCGGCCCGCAAGGTCGACGGCGGCGTCGGCGCAGTGGTGTCGGCGACCGCCCGTGGCGCGCCCGGGGCGGCGGCGGCGCCGGGGGCGAGCGTGAGGGCGAGCAGCGCCGCGACGAGCAGGACGAGGGCCGGGTGCGTGCGGGTCATCGGGCTCCAATCACCAGGGCTGCCACGACTGTTCCCCGTGCGGGCCCGGCGTGCCAGGCTTCCGTCCCGCTGAAACAGTTCGGAAGCCGGACGAGCCCGGGACGGGGGGATGCGGTGCTGGTGCGCCCGACGACGCCTGACGCCCTCGTCGCGCACCTCGTGGAGCGCGTCGCCGCGGTGCCGGGTCGCTGCCGTGTCCTCGTCGACGGTGCCGCGACGCTCGCGCCGGGCGCGCTCGCCGACGCCCTCGTCGACCCGCTGCGGGCGGCGGGCCGGGCGGTCGTGCGCGTGCACGCCGACGACTTCCTGCGCCCGGCGTCGCTGCGCCTCGAGCGTGGCCGAGAGGACCCCGACGCGTACCTGGAGGACCGGCTCGACTCCGGGGCGCTGGCCCGCGAGGTGCTCGACCCGTTCGCCGCCGACGGCACCTACCTGCCGACGCTGCGGGACCCGCTGCGTGAC
>JAEXEM010000144.1 GCA_023401045.1 Actinomycetes bacterium | reverse complement strand
ACCACGGGCCGTCGATCTCGAGGACGCTCCACGCGCCGGTCGGCACCCCCGTGCGCACCCGCGCGACCGCGGCGTCGTCCGAGCCGGGGCCGGCCAGGACGGCAGCGGCGTGCGAGACCGTCGGCTCGTGCCCCACGACGAGCACCGTGGTGTCCTGCTCCGGCACCTCGCGCACGAGCGCGACGAGCTCGGCGGCGCCGGCGTCGTACAGCACGTCGCTCACGTCGACGACGTCCGCGGCGGGTGCGCCGGCGGCCGCGAGGGCACCCCGGACGAGCTCCCACGTCTGCCGGGTCCGCAGCGACGACGAGCAGAGCACCCGCGTCGGCGCGAGACCGGCGCGCGCGAGCTCGCCCCCGACGGTCGTCGACTGGCGGCGACCGAGCAGCGCGAGCGGACGCTCGTGGTCGACGGCGGCACCGGGGGTCTCGGCCTTGGCGTGCCGGAGGATCACGAGGCGGTGGGTGGTCACCGGACAAGGGTGACAGACCGCCGGGCCGCGGTCAGGCACACCCGGTCGCGACGTACGTCACTCCGGCCGCGGCGCGCCGTCCCGGTGCGTCGTCACTGCCCCATCGCGTGGACGCCGCCGTCGACGTGGACGACCTCGCCCGTCGTCGCCGGGAACCAGTCCGACAGCAGCGCCGCGACGGCGCGTGCCGTCGGCTCGGGGTCGGTGACGTCCCACCCGAGCGGCGCACGCTCGGGCCAGCCGCCCTCCATCGACTCGAAGCCGGGGATCGACTTGGCCGCGGTCGTGCGGATCGGCCCGGCCGAGACGAGGTTGACGCGCACGCCCTGCGGCCCGAGGTCGCGGGCGAGGTAGCGCGCGGTCGACTCGAAGGCCGCCTTCGCCACGCCCATCCAGTCGTACACCGGCCACGCGTAGCGCGCATCGAACGTCAGCCCGACGAGGCCGGACCCGCGGGTGAGCAGCGGCAGCGTCGCGACCGCGAGCGACTTGAGCGAGAAGGCGCTCACGTGCACGGCGGTGGCGACGTCGTCCCACTGCCCAGCGAGGAAGTTGCCCCCCATGACCGACTGGGGCGCGAACCCGATGGAGTGCACGACACCGTCGAGGTGGTCGGTGTGCTCCCGCACCCGGTCGGCGAGGGCGCCCAGGTCCTCGGAGGACGTGACGTCGAGCTCGACGACCGGGGCGGGCTGCGGCAGCCGCCGCGAGATCGCCTGGGTGAGCCGCAGCTGCCGCCCGAAGGACGTGAGGACGACCTGCGCGCCCTGCTCCTGGGCGAGGCGCGCGACGTGGAAGGCGATGGAGCCGTCGGTGAGGACGCCGGTGACGAGCAGGGTCTTGCCCTCGAGGAGTGCCATGTGGCGGTGCCTTTCGGATCGCCGGACCTCACCCGCGGTGCGGACGAGGTACCGGGTGGGTGCAGGGAGGGCTCAGTGCCCCATGCCGAGGCCGCCGTCGACGGGGAGCACGGCCCCCGAGACGTACGCGGCCTCGTCGGAGGCGAGGAACTGGACGGCGGCGGCGACCTCGTCGGCCGCGCCGAGGCGCCCGACGGGGACGGACGCGACGTAGGCGTCGCGGCGGTCCTGCGGCAGCACGCGGGTCATGTCGGTGTCGATGAACCCGGGGGCGACGACGTTGGCGGTGATGCCGCGGCCGCCGAGCTCACGCGTGATCGACCGCGCCATGCCGACGAGCGCGGCCTTCGACGAGGCGTAGTTCACCTGGCCGGGCGAGCCGTACAGCCCGACGACCGACGAGATGAGGACGATGCGCCCGCGGCGCAGCCGGATCATGCCCTTGCTCGCGCGCCGGACCACCCGGAAGGCGCCGGTGAGGTTGACGTCGAGGACGTCGGCGAACTCCTCGTCGGTCATGCGCAGCAGCAGCTGGTCGCGCGTGACGCCCGCGTTGGCGACGAGCACCTCCACCGGCCCGTGCGCGGCCTCGACCTCGGCGAACGCGGCGTCGACGGCAGCGGTGTCACGCACGTCGGCGCGGACCTCGAGGACGCCCTCGGGGGCGCCGCCGGAGCGGACGATCGTCGCCACCTGGTCGCCGGCGGCGACGAACCGCTCGGCGATCGCGCGGCCGATGCCGCGGTTGGCGCCCGTGACGAGGACGCTGCGGGGGCGGGGGGTCTCGGCGCCCGTGGGGGCGGGTGTCGTCGCAGGCACGGGTCACGACGCTAGCCGACGGCCGCGTGGCCGACGGGGTGGGCTCGCAACGACTTGCCGCGGCCCAGTTGTGGGACCTCGACAAACGCTGCGTCGCAGGAACCCGGCCCGCCGGCCGCGAGAAGGGAGCCTAGGATCAGGTGGTGAGCAGCCGCCCGCGCGGTGCACGCCCCGGCCCGGAGGTGCATCGCATCACCTCCGCCCCCGAGTCGCTCGAGGCGGACCTCGCGCGCCGCCGGCGCCGCTACCTGTGGCAGATGGGCGTCCGCCTCGTGTGCTTCGTCGCCGCCGGGCTGCTGTGGTCGCACACGCCGCTGTGGGTCCCGCTCACGCTGCTCGGCGGCGCGGCGGTCATCCCGTACGTCGCGGTGCTGCTCGCCAACGCCGGGCGGCAGCGGCCCACGGAGGGCGACGTGTTCTACGAGGCGAGGCAGATCGGTCCCGGGGGTCGTCCCGGAGAGCTGGGAGGCAAGGACAGGTGACCACCGGGGCGGACGTCGTCGACGAGCTGGTGTGCAGCGCCCGCGGCTGCCGGGCCGAGCCCGCGTGGGGCGTGCTGTGGAACAACCCGAGGCTCCACACCCCGGAGCGCCGCAAGGTGTGGCTCGCGTGCGACGAGCACCGCGAGCACCTCGCGGACTACCTGCGGGTGCGCGGGTTCCTGCGGGACGTCGTCCCGGTCGACGCCCTCGAGCGGGCGGAGCCGTGACGTCCCTCCCCCACGGCGCACCTCCGGGTGCGCAGCGCGACGCCGCACGTCGCCGGGCGCTCGGGATGCTCGTGCTCGCGGTCGCCGTCGCGGTCGTCTGCACCCTGCTCGGCCGGTGGCAGTGGCACCGCCACGAGGCGCGCGCCGCGGCCATCGACGTCGTCGAGACGAACTACGCCGCCGCACCGACCGACCTCGCCGAGGTCCTGCCCGACCCGGACGTCCCGCTGACGGCCGCCGCCGAGTGGCGCACCGTCGAGGTGACCGGCCGCTACCTGCCCGACGCCGAGACGCTGCTGCGCAACCGACCGGTCGACCGGACCCCGGCCTACCACGTGCTCGTCCCGCTGCTCGTCACGGATCCGAGCCCGTCCGGCGACGTGGACGCGGGCGCCGGCCACGTCCTGCTCGTCGACCGTGGCTGGGTCCCGACCGGTGCCGACGGCTCGGAGGGCGTCACGACGCCCGCACCGCCGGCCGGTGAGGTCACCGTGACGGTGCGGCTGCGGACCGCCGAACGGCCCGCGACCCGCGAGGCGCCCGCCGGCCAGGCCCACTCGATCGCCCCCGCGCAGG
>JAEXEM010000441.1 GCA_023401045.1 Actinomycetes bacterium | reverse complement strand
GGCGTCCACGGCGCGTCGGCCGCCCGGGCGAGCAGCGCCCGCTCGCGCGCCGTGAGCTCGGGCGCGGCGGCCTCGAGGCGGTGCGGCTTCGACCACAGGTCCGCGAGCAGGCCCTGCGGGGTCAGCGGCATCCACGCGAGGTTGAGCGCGATGCGGATCTCACGCGTCGTGCGCAGGTCCTCGACGATCTCCGTGCGGTCCTCGGGTGCGATCTCGCCACCGAGCTGGGCGACGTACTGATCGGCGAGGCGGCCGAGCATGTCGCGCACGAACGACACGCGCGCGAGGTTGTGCGGCCGGTGCAGCCGGCGTGCGCGCGCGATGGCCGAGGCGACGTCCTGCGGGCGGACGACGACGGTCCGGCCGTCGATCCGCACCTGCGTGGCCCGGGCCGGGACGCGCTGGCGCTGCCGCACGGCGCGCGCGACGACCTCCGCCATGACGGCGCGCCCCTTGATCTCGGCGACCTCGTCGGGCTCCGTGCCGTCCGCGACGACCCCCGGCACCAGCTCCGCGGTCGTCGCGGTGACGACGCCGGTCTCGCCGAGCGAGGGCAGGACCTGGTCGATGTAGCGCAGGAACGTGCGCGACGGCCCGACGAGGAGCACCCCGGAGCGCTCGAGCAGGCGCCGGTGGGCGTAGAGCAGGTAGGCGGCACGGTGCAGCGCGACCGCGGTCTTGCCGGTGCCGGGCCCGCCCTGGACGACGAGGGCGCCGGCGAGCTCGGAGCGGATGACGGCGTCCTGCTCGGCCTGGATGGTGGCGACGATGTCGCCCATCCGGCCGGTGCGGGCCGCGCCGAGAGCGGCGAGCAGCGCACCCTCGCCCGACACGCCGGTGAGGGAGCCCGGGTCGATCCCGGCCCGCTCGAGGGCGGCGACGTCGAGCACGTCGTCCTCGAGGCCGGTGACCCGTCGGCCGGAGGTGACGAGGTGGCGGCGCCGTGCGACGCCCTCGGGGTGCGCCGCGGTCGCGCGGTAGAAGGACTGGGCGGCCGGCGCGCGCCAGTCGGTGAGCATCGGGGTCTGCTCGGCGTCGGTGAGGCCGATGCGGCCGATGTACCGGCGCTCGCCGTCGTCGAGGTCGAGCCGACCGAACGCGAGACGGTCCTCGACGGCCTCGAGCTGGGCGACGCGGTCCTCGTACAGCGTCGCGAAGGCGTCGCGCTCGGACCGGTTCTGCGGCGAGCCCGAGGGGCCGGCGCGACGGACCGCGGCGAGGCGGCCCCGCGCCTGGGCGCGCAGCTCGTCGAGACGTCCGTACAACCGGTCGACGACGCGCTGCTCGCCGTCCAGCTCGTTGTCGATCCCTGCCACGGACCAGATCACCCCTCGCGCCGGACCGGCCGGTCGCCTGCGTGCCGGGACGGTCCCGGGACGCCCGCCCGAACGGGCGGCCGTCCATTATCCGTGAGCGCAGGGGGTGCCGAGAAGCCCGTCCGCGTCGCGCCACGTGCGCGTGCGATGGCGTGAGGGGCCACGTGGCCTAGAGTGCGGGGACACCGGACGGAGAGGACACCAGTGCACGGCTACGCGGCGCCCCAGCGGGAGGTGCACTCCGTCGCACCCTCCGACGAGGAGACGCTGCGCATCCTCGTCGTCGAGGACGACGAGGGCGACGCGGTCCTCGTCCAGGAGCACCTCGCCGACGCCGGGCTGCCGCACGAGGTCGTGTGGGTCCGTACCGTCGACGAGGCGCTGCTCCACCTCGACGTCGACTGCGTGCTGCTCGACCTCGGCCTGCCCGACGCGATGGGCATGGGTGCGCTGCAGCGCGTGCTCGCCGCCGACGCGCCGCCCGTCGTCGTCCTCACCGGTCTCACGGGGACGGACGCCGGCCTCGACGCCGTGGCGGCGGGTGCGCAGGACTTCCTCGTCAAGGGCGACGTCGACGCCGCGCTGCTGTCGCGCTCCGTGCGCTACGCGGTCCAGCGCCGTCGCCTCGAGGACACCGGCCGTGCGCTCTACCGCAGCCTGGTGCGCGCCAACGAGACCACCCGGCTGGAGCGTGCGCTGCTGCCGACCCCGGCGGTCCGGGACGAGCGCCTCGAGGTCCGGGTGGGGTACCGCGCGGGTCGCGACGGCCTGCTCGGCGGCGACTTCTACGACGTCGTCGAGCGACCCGACGGCACGGTGCTCGCGATGGTCGGTGACGTCTGCGGCCACGGGCCCGACGAGGCGGCGCTCGGCGCCACGCTGCGCACCGCGTGGCGCACGCTCGTGCTCGCCGGCATCCCGGCCGGGGAGATCCTCGGCCTCCTCGAGCGCGTCCTCGAGGCGGAGCGGCCGCGGCCGGAGGTCTTCACGACCGTCTCGATGCTCGCCGTGCACCCCGGGCGCACCTCCGCCGACCTCTACCTCGCCGGGCACCCCGTCCCGCTGCTCATCGGATCACCGTCGGTGCTGCTGCCCAGCGCGTCGCGCGGGCGTGCCCTCGGCATCCCCGTCGGGGGCGGCTGGCCCGCGCACCCCCTCGAGCTCGCCGCGCCGTGGCGCATCCTGCTCTACACCGACGGCCTGCTCGAGGCGACCGTCGGCGACGGTACGCAGCGGCTCGGCAAGGCCGGTCTGCTCGAGGTCGCCGACGAGACGATCGTCAGCCGCGAGGTCGACGGCCACCGGTCCGCCGTGCTCGACGCGACCCTGCGCCCGGACGAGGACCACGTGCTCGGCCGGCTGCTGTCCGCGGTGCGCGAGCGCCACGGGGGCGACCTCGTCGACGACGCCGCCGTCGTGCTCCTCGGGTGGGACGGGTGAGCGCCTCGACCTCGACGCTGCGCCAGCGCCTCACCCGGCTGCTCGTCACGGCCGGCGCGGTGCTCGGCGCCGTCCTCGTCGCCGCCGGCTTCGCGCTCGCCCGGACCCTCGCGGCGCAGGACGTCGTCACCGAGCTGTACTTCGACGCCGTCACCCGTGCCGACGCCGCCTACGTCCAGCTCGTCGACGCCGAGACCGCCGTGCGCGGCTACGCGCTGACCGGCGACCCCGTCATCCTCGAGCCGTACGAGCGGTCCCTCGAGACCGAGGTGACGTTCGCCAGCCTCGCCGACGAGCTCGCCGCCCGGAACCCGGACTCCGAGCTGCTCGACCACGCCCGCCGCGCGGCCGCGGCCGCCGAGCGCTGGCACACCGAGTTCGCGGTGCCCGTCATCGACGAGGTCGCCGAGGCCGGCCCCGGCTCGACGAGCCCGGAGCAGGTCGACCAGGGGCGGGTGCTCTTCGACGAGGCGCGTGTCGAGATCGAGGCGTACGTCGGCGAGCTGCGCGAGAACCGGATGGCGGCCGTCGACGACCTCGCGCGGTGGACCGCACTCACGGGGGTCATCGTCCTCGTCCTCGTGCTGGGCGCCGTGGTGACGGGTGTGGCGCTGTGGGTCGCGCTGCGGCGGTGGGTGCTCGGTCCGGTCACGCAGCTGGCGGAGGCCAGCCGCGCGGTGAGCCAGGGTGACCTCGGGCACGTCGTCAGCGTCGACGGACCGGGCGAGCTGCGCGAGCTCGCCGCCGACGTCGAGCTCATGCGGGTCGGGCTCGTCACCCAGCTCGGCGAGCTGCGGACCTCGCGCGAGGAGATCGCCGACGCGCACGCCCGCCTCACCGAGCAGGCCGAGGAGCTGCGCCGGTCGAACCGCGACCTCGAGCAGTTCGCCTACGTCGCCTCGCACGACCTGCAGGAACCGCTGCGCAAGGTCGCGAGCTTCACCCAGCTGCTGCAGAAGCGGTACGGCGGGCAGCTCGACGAGCGGGCCGACCAGTACATCGGCTTCGCCGTCGACGGGGCCAAGCGCATGCAGCGGCTCATCCAGGACCTGCTCGGCTTCTCGCGCGTCGGCCGGGTGTCCGGCGAGGTCGTCGACGTCGACCTCGCTGCCGCCCTCGACCACGCGCTCGACCAGCTCTCCGAACGGCTCGACGAGGCCGGCGCCACGGTCACCCACGACGACCTGCCGACGGTACGGGGCGAGGAGGCGCTGCTCGTCCAGCTCTTCCAGAACCTCGTCGGCAACGCGGTGAAGTTCCGGCACCCCGACCGCGCGCCCGTCGTGCACGTGTCGGCGCGGCGGGTCGAGGAGGGCTGGGAGCTCGAGTGCCGCGACAACGGCATCGGCATCGACGCGCAGTACGCCGAGCGCGTGTTCGTCATCTTCCAGCGGCTGCACGCCAAGGACGTCTACGAGGGCACCGGCATCGGGCTCGCGCTGTGCAAGAAGATCGTCGAGTTCCACGGCGGTCGCATCTGGATCCCGGAGACCGCCGGGGACGGCACCAGCATCCGCTGGACGCTGCCGGTGCAGGAGGACGTCGCCCCCGCGGACGGGGACGACGACGACAGGCCCGCCGAGCGGGCCCAGGAGATGGAGCTGACATGACGGAGCACAAGCCGATCGACGTGCTGCTCGTCGAGGACGACCCGGGTGACGTCCTCATGACGCGCGAGGCGTTCGAGCACAACAAGGTGCGCAACCGGCTGTCCGTCGTCGCCGACGGCGTCAGCGCCCTCGAGTTCCTCCGCAAGGAGGGGCAGTACGCGGACGCCCCGACGCCCGACCTCATCCTGCTCGACCTCAACCTGCCGCGGATGGACGGGCGGGAGGTCCTCGAGGCGCTCAAGTCGGATGCCGCCATGCGCTCCATCCCGGTCGTCGTCCTCACGACCTCCGAGGCGGAGGAGGACGTCGTGCGCAGCTACTCGCTGCACGCCAACGCCTACGTCACCAAGCCGGTCGACTTCGACCGGTTCATCGACGTCGTCCGCCAGATCGACGAGTTCTTCGTCGAGGTCGTGCGGCTGCCCGGGCACTGAGACCCGGCGCGGGTCGGGAAGACGTCGCGCCGGCGAGGTGTTGTCACTCTCGACCCTGCGAGAGAGGCGAGTGCTGATGCTGGATCCCCGCGAGCTCTACGACGTCGACCCGGCCGCGGCCGCGGTGCTCGACGACGCCGCCCGGCGCGGCACCGGCCCGGTGCTGCTGCACGCCGTGCGCGGGTTCGTCGACGCCGGCCACGCGGGCCAGGTGGCCGTCGACCACCTCGTCGCCGGCGGTGCCCCGGAGCGCGTCGTCACGTTCGACGTCGACCAGCTCCTCGACTACCGCTCGCGCCGTCCCGTCATGACCTTCGACTCCGGGTGGACCGGCTACGACGCCCCCGAGCTCGTCGTCGACCTGCTGCACGACGCCGAGGGCCGGCCCTTCCTCCTCCTGCACGGCTCGGAGCCGGACGTGCAGTGGGAGCGGTGGGTCGCTGCGGTGCGCCAGATCGTCGAGCGGTTCGACGTCCCGCTCGTCGTCGGGCTGCACGGCATCCCCATGGGGGTGCCCCACACCCGGCCGATCTCCGTCACCGCCCACGCCACGCGCGACCAGCTCGTCGAGGACCACCCGTCGTTCTTCGGCACCGTCCAGGTGCCGGGCAGCGCCACCGCCCTGCTCGAGATGCGTCTCGGTGAGGCCGGGCGCGACGCCATGGGGTTCGCCGTCCACGTGCCGCACTACCTCGCGCAGTCCGCCTTCCCGCCCGCCGGGCTCGTCGGGCTCCGCCTCGTCGAGCGCGCGACCGGGCTCGACCTGCGGGTCGCCGAGCTCGAGCCGGCCGCGGACGAGGCGCTGGCCGAGGTGCAGCGGCAGGTGGCCGGTTCGGCCGAGGTCGCGGCCGTCGTCGACGCGCTCGAGGAGCAGTACGACGCGTTCACCCGCAGCGTCGGCCGCCCGAGCCTGCTGGCGCAGGTGACGGACCTGCCGACGGCGGAGGAGATCGGCGCCGAGCTCGAGCAGTTCCTCGCCGCGCACTCGCAGGACGAGGAGGGGCGACCCGACGGCGACGGCGGACCGCGCTGAGTCGGTCCTCGCAGGGGCCCGTGACCGGATCGTTGCCGTCGGACACCCGGGCGGTCCACCGGGACCGTGGCGTGCGCCACACCCGTCGTGCAAGGATGCGGCCGTTGCAGTGACGTACGGACGCTCGACCGCTCCAGGTCTGCGCTCCGCCGGAGGTGCCGCGGGACGGCGCACCGGTCGGTGCGCCGGGGCCGGACCACCCGGTGCAGCACCGTGAGGCATTGCGGCGCGACGCGGGCACAGGGTCCGCGTCGCTCACCGGTGGGACAGAAGGAAGCACGACATGGCACAGGGTGCGGTCAAGTGGTTCAACGCCGAGAAGGGCTACGGGTTCATCGCCCAGGACGACGGCGGTGCCGACGTCTTCGTCCACTACTCGGCCATCGAGACGCAGGGCTACCGCACGCTCGACGAGGGTCAGCGCGTGGAGTTCGAGATCACGCAGGGGCAGAAGGGCCCGCAGGCGGAGCACGTCCGCCCGCTGTGACCGCGTCCCGGTGACGCCGGGACGACTGCCGTGGCACGGGACCGCACCCCCGGGGTGCGGTCCCGTGCTGCGCGTCAGGGCAGCTCGGCCGGCCCGGTCGGCGACGCCGCTGCGGCCGGTGCCGGCGGGTCGTCGCGGACGGGGGCGTCCCCGGCG
>JAEXEM010000405.1 GCA_023401045.1 Actinomycetes bacterium | reverse complement strand
GCCCTGGCCCGCGGGACGTCCGGAGCCGGCCCCGCACCCGAACGACCCGCTGGTGGCCGCGGCCACCGACGGCGCCCTGCTCGCCGCCGGGGCGCCGCTGTTCCCGGACATGGCCGTACGGGTGCGCGCCGGCGGGACGACCGTGGTCGTCGCCGGCGGGGCGACCGGGCTGCTGTACGGGCTGCACGACGTCGTGCGCCTCGGCGAGGGCGCGTTCGACGACCGCCACGTCGACGTCACCGACCTCCCGGTCGCCCCGGTGCGCATGCTCGACCACTGGGACAACATCGACGTCCACCCCGTCATGGGGCAGGTCGAGCGCGGGTACGCGGGCGGCTCGATCTTCTACGCCGACGGCCGCGTCCGCGAGGACCTCTCCCGGGTCGCGGCGTACGCGCGGCTGCTCGGGTCGATCGGGATCAACGCGGTCGCGGTCAACAACGTCAACGTCCACCGCACCGAGGCCCGGCTGCTCACCGACGGGCTGGACGACGTCGCCCGGATCGCCGACGTGCTGCGCCCGCACGGCGTGCGCACGTACCTCTCGGTGTCGTTCGCCGCACCCATGACGCTCGGTGGGCTGGCGACCTCCGACCCGCTCGACGCACAGGTGCAGGCGTGGTGGGCGGCGGCCGTCGACAAGGTCTACGCGACCGTCCCGGACTTCGGCGGGTTCGTCGTCAAGGCCGACTCCGAGGGCCAGCCCGGGCCGTTCGCGTACGGGCGGGACCACGCCGACGGCGCGAACCTGCTGGCCCGGGCGCTGCGCCCGCACGGCGGGACGGTGTTCTGGCGGGCGTTCGTCTACGACCACGAGCAGGACTGGCGGGACCGGCGCACCGACCGCGCCCGCGCCGCGTACGACCACTTCGCGCCGCTCGACGGCCGGTTCGACGACAACGTCGTCCTCCAGGTGAAGTACGGGCCGATCGACTTCCAGCCGCGCGAGCCGGTCTCCCCCGTGCTCGCCGCGATGCCGCGCACGCGGCTGGCCGTCGAGCTGCAGGTCACCCAGGAGTACACGGGTCAGCAGAAGCACGTGTGCTACCTCGGTCCGCTGTGGTCGCAGGTGCTGACGTTCCCGCTCGCCGAGGACGCGACGCGGGACGTGGCCGCGATCGTCTCGGGGCTGCCCGGCCGGGCGGACGACGCACGGCCCGGGACCGACCCGGCGGCCCGGCCCCCGGCCGGTGGGATCACGGCGGTGTCGAACGTCGGGGACGACGAGTTCTGGACCGGCCACCCGCTCGCCCAGGCGAACCTCTACGCCTACGGCCGCCTCGCGTGGAACCCCGAGGCGGCCCCGGTCGAGGTCCTCGACGAGTGGATCGGCCTGACGTTCCCGGGCGCCGACCCGCGCGTGCGCGCGACCCTCCACACGCTCATGGACGACTCGTGGCTGACGTACGAGGCGTACACCGCCCCGCTCGGCGTCGGTTTCATGGTCGACCCGGGCCGCGCCCACTACGGGCCGAACGTCGACGGGTACGAGTACTCGAAGTGGGGCACGTACCACTTCGCCGACCGCGACGGCATCGGCGTCGACCGGACCATGGCGACCGGCACCGGGTACACCGGGCAGTACCCCTCACCGTGGCGCGAGACGTACGAGGGACTCGCCACCTGCCCCGACGAGCTGCTGCTCTTCTTCCACCACGTGCCGTACGGCCACGTGCTGCACAGCGGACGGACGGTGATCCAGCACGTCTACGACTCCCGGGCCGACGCCGTCGAGGTCGTCGAGTCCTGGGTGCCGGCGTGGGAGGCGCTGCGCGGGCTCGTCGACGACCGGCTGCACGCGCGCGTCGCCGAGCGCCTCGCCGAGCAGGTGCGCTCGGCCACCGAGTGGCGCGACCAGGTGCGGTCGTACTTCTTCCGCAAGTCCGGCGTGCCCGACGCGTCGGGGCGCCCGATCTTCTGAGCCGCGCGGGGTTGCTGCCGTGTCCCGGGGGCAAGGCCTCGCGGACGCGTCCGGCGCAGGACGCGCTCAGGCCTGGGCGCGCAGGCGCTCGGTCTCGGCCTTGGCGGCCGCGGCCTGCTCGGGGTACTGCTGGTCGAGGCGTCGGAAGAGCTGGAGCGACGTCGAGACCCCGCACCCGAGGTGGAGGTCGACCTGGGCGTCGCTCACGCCCGCGGAGTAGTCGACCGTGTGCTCGGTGTGGACGTTGACGACGCCGTCCTCGACACGGACGTACGCCTTGGGCCAGATCGTCTCGGTGTTCCACGCGTTGACCGTGCGGACGAGCGCGTCCTCCTCCGTGGGGTCGACGGCACGGTTCCAGCGGCCGCGGACCTGGAGGTAGACGGTGTCGTCGTCACCGTTGACGAAGAAGTAGAAGAGGTGACCGTCCCACAGGCCGCCGACGTCGCCGTCCTCGTCGAACCCGTAGCTCATGCCACGGGCGTCGAGGGCGGCGGTCACCCGGTCGCGGGTGAGCGGCGCGAGGGTCTGCGTCGGCTCGGGTGTGCTGCTCATGTGTCCCATGATCGACCCAGGTCGGCCGGTCGTGCACGGGCCGCGCCGCAGACGGCGCCGCCCGGGCGACCGTGGGGCCGGGCCGGGGACGTGCAGCACCGCCCGCGCGGGCAGCACGGGGCAGTGACGGGGCCTGCTCGACCGCCCGGGGGCGCACCGGGTCTCACCCCGGTTCGAGGTCGAACGCGAGCGCGATCGCCAGCGCGAGACGCGCCTCCTGGTCCGGGAGCAGGTACCCGATCTGTCGGCCGAGCGCGGACACCGGGATCGTCTGGACGTTGTCACAGCTCACCACGCAGTCGTGCTCGAGCCCGTTGGCGGGGCCGAGCGGCACCTCCGTCGAGAGCCCGCGGACCGTGCTCGTCACCGGGGCCACGGTGACGCTCGATGGGATTGATCGTGACGTGCACGTCCGACACCACGACCTCAGCCGCGCAGGACGAGCACCTCCGTCGGGGCCAGCGTCAGCCGCTCGCCGAGGGCGACGGTGCGACCGGTGAGCAGGTCCGCCCCCGCGACCTGCGACGCCACGGTGAGCGGCTGCGCACCGTGGTGGAGGACGAAGGTGTACGCCGTGCCGTCCGGGGCGACGCGGCGTGCCACCTCGATGCCGGCGTCGTCGGCGTGCGGGCCGAGCAGGCCGTGCTCGGCGAGCACGTGCCGCAGCACGCGCGCGACGCCGTCGTCGTCCAGCCCGGTCGCGACGTGCCACGCCGACCCGGGGCCGCGCCGCGCCCTCGTGACCGCCGGGCGACCGGCGTAGAAGTCGGCCCCGTACGTGCCGACGACCTCGGTGCCCTCCTCCGGCACGAGCAGCTCGAACACGAGCGTCGCGTCGTGCGTCGTCGTCGTGCCGTCGAGCACGAGCGTCACGGGGTTCGACGCGCCCGGCAGGCCCGAGTCCGTCTCCTCGACGCGGGTGCCGAGCAGCGGGTCGAGGGGCGGCACGCCGATGAACGCGTTGTCGTCCTCGTCGACGCGTCCGCCGTAGAACGTCGTGACGAGCGACCCGCCCCGCTCGACGTGCGTGGTGAGCCGGTCGACGACGTCCCCCTCGAGCAGGTGGAGCAGCGGCGCGACGACGACGTCGTACCCGGCGAGGTCCGCCGTCACCGGGACGACGTCGACGTCGACGTTCGCGTGCCACAGCGCGCGGTGGTGCTGCAGGAACGTCTGCAGGTAGGAGACGTGGCGGTTGTAGCCGTCGGTCATCTCGACCGCCCACCACGAGTCCCAGTCGAGCAGCATCGCGACCCGCGCCGGGGTGCGCGCGCCGAGCAGCGCGCCACCGGTGCGCGCGAGGTCGGCGCCGAGGGCCGCCGCCTCGCGGAACACCCGGGTGTCGGTGCGGCCCGAGTGGTCGAGGAGCGCGCCGTGGTACTTCTCGCACGCGCCCTTCGACTGCCGCATCTGGAAGTAGAGCGTCGCGTCGGCGCCGTGCGCGACGGACTGCCACGTCCACAGCGCGAGGACGCCGGGCCGCTTCACCGGGTTGACGTCCCGGGAGGCCGTGACCGACGGGGTCTGCTCCATCACCCAGAACGGCTGCCCGCCCTTGAGCCCGCGCATCGCGGCGTGCGTCGCGGCCATCCGGGCGGCGGTCCGCAGCGGGTCGTCGGGCAGCGGCGGGTAGTTGTCCCAGGAGACGAAGTCGAGGTCGTCCGCCCACCGGTGGTAGTCGACGGGCTGGTAGAAGCCCATGAGGTTGGTCGTCACGGGGGTCGTCGCGTCGTGGGCGCGGATCGCGGCCTTCTCGGCGACGAACCCCTCGCGCAGCCGGTCGGACATGTAGCGGCGGTAGTCGAGCGTGATGCCCTGGAACGCGGTGTGGTTCGGCCCGCGCCAGTGCTCCGAGAGCATCGACGGTGCGGGGATCTCGTCCCAGTCGCCGAACACGTGGGACCAGAACAGCGTGTTCCACGCCGCGTTGAGCCGCTCGAGCGTGCCGTACCGCGCGCGCAGCCACTCGCGGAACCCGGCCGCGCACAGCTCGCACCAGCAGGCCCCGCCGTACTCGTTGCCGACGTGCCACGCGACGACCGCGGGGTGGTCGCCGTACCGCTCCGCGAGCCGCGCGGCCATGGCGACCGAGAGCCGCCGGACGTCCGGCGACGACGGGCAGTGGTTGTGCCGCTGCCCGTACACGTGCCGACGTCCCTCGAAGTCGACCCGGCAGGCCTCGGGGTAGGCCCGCGCGAGCCACGGCGGCATCGCCCCGCTCGGCGTCGCGAGCACGACGTCGCGGCCTTCGCGATGGGCGCGCTCGACGATCGCGTCGAGACGCGAGAAGTCGTACTCCCCCTCGCGCGGCTCCGTGTGGGCCCAGGCGAAGACCCCGACGGTCAGGGTCGTCACGTGCGCGAGGTCGAAGGCGGCGTGGTCCTCGTCCCACACCTCGACGGGCCACTGCTCGGGGTTGTGGTCGCCGCCGTAGCGGACGTGGTCGCTCACGGGCAGGGTCACGGGGTCACCTCGGGGGTGCGGGCGCGCGGAGACGCCGCCGGTCGGGTCGGGCGGTGGAGGTCGGGGACGGACGGGGACCGGTCCGGGCCGGGCGCGGGTCGGAGCCGGGTGCTGGTCGGGCCGGTGGTCAGTCCTCCGCCGGCGCCGTGAAGCGCGCGGTCGCGTCGCGCACGACGGGCTCGGTCGTCGTCGTCAGAGCGAAGGCGAGCGGCCCGGCGAGCAGGACGAGGACCCAGTCGGAGGCCACCCAGACGA
Source organism: Actinomycetes bacterium (assembly GCA_023401045.1). Classification (GTDB taxonomy): domain Bacteria; phylum Actinomycetota; class Actinomycetes; order Actinomycetales; family Cellulomonadaceae; genus Cellulomonas. Next base: position 7,415 of record JAEXEM010000405.1, on the reverse strand, counting down.
TCCCCGCGCACAGCACGAGCAGCGAGACGAGACCGAGCGTGACGAGCGGGCGGGCCGCGAGGTAGTAGGCGGCGAGGCGGGCGACGTCGCGGGTGCGCAGGCTGAGCCGCGAGGACAGCGCGAGCGCGAGCACCGCCCACAGCGTGAGCGCGGCCGCCACGACGACGAGCGCGACGCCGTAGCCGACCGGCACCCCGGCGGCGTCGAGGTTGCCGAGCGTGAACCCGACGACGGAGATCGCAGCGACGTACGGCACCCACCACCGCAGCACGTCGAGCACGTTGACGCGGTAACCGCGCAGCCAGTGCCGCACCGGCTGCAGGTCCCGCTCGGCGACGAACCGTCGCCACGCGAACATCGCCGCCGCGAGCGCCGGGCCCATCGGCACGAGGAGCAGCCCGACGAGCCACGCGTTCGACGCGTCCCCCGCGAGGAACGGCACGAGCGTGAGCGGCGCACCGCCGAGCACCGCGGTGAGGACGGTGATCGCGAGCACCCAGAGGACGAGCGCGGCACCGCGCGAGAGCGGCCCGCTGCCGATCTCGTCGAGCGTGTCGGGGCGGGACACGGGTCAGCCCCGCTCGTGCCGGGCGACGAGGCGGTCGTCGTCGGCGCCGAGGATCCGGCGGTCGTCGAGGCCCTCGTGGTGCGTCGCGGTCACGGGCGTGAGCTCGACGAACGTCACCTCGTGGCGGGAGAGCACGAGGTCGAGGTCGACGCGGCCGTCGCCGGTGCGCAGCACGTCGTGCTCGACGGCAGGGCGGGCGCACGCCTGCAGCAGGTCGAGCTCGCGTGCGGTCGGCGACATCGGCCGGCCGAGCTCGCGCCACGCACCGAACGCGTTGCCGTCGTGCTCGTTGACGCGCTCGCGCAGGACGAACGCGGCCTCGCCGCGCACCGGCAGCGACAGCTCGAGACGGTGCTCGGCGGGGACGTCCGCCGCGTCGGTGCCGCCGACGGGCTGCCACGCGAGGACGGTGACGCGGCCGTCGGGGTCGGCGCACACGAGGTGGTCGTCGCCGCGGGCGAGCACGTCGCGGCCCATCCGGGCCATGAAGGCGTAGAGGTGGTACGTCGGCTTGGCGACCTGCCGGTGGGTGAGGAGCCCGAACCCGCCGTGGAAGAACGACGTCGGGACGTTCGCCTCCTCGAAGACGTCGCAGAACGTCCAGTAGGAGAACGAGTCGGCGAGGTCGCCGCCGCCGGCGAGGACCGGCGCGAGGTAGGCGGCGTTGTACGCGGTGTCGTGGACGGGGTTGTCCGGCCGGTACGAGGTGTTGAACTCGGTGATGTGCACCGGCAGCCCCGCGAGCGCGGTGCCCTCGAGGTAGCGCCGCGGGACGCCGAACTCGGAGAGCAGCTGCTGCGGCGGCACGAGCGTCTGGTAGACGCCGAAGGGGATCTGCTGCGTCGGGCCGGTCGCGTAGGCGTGCCGGGTGACGAAGTCGATCGGCACGTCCCGGTCGGTGACGAAGTCCGCGAACGGCTTCCACCACTCGTCGTCCGAGCCGCCGCAGATCGCCGGCCCGCCGACCTGGAGGTCGGCGTCGACGTCCTTGACGGCCCGCGCCGTCTCCTCGTAGAGCCGGAAGTAGGCCTCCTGGTCGGCGTCCTTCCAGAAGACGGTGAGGTTCGGCTCGTTCCACACCTCGATCGGCCAGCGGCGCACCTCCTCGATGCCGTACCGGTCGATCTGGTGGCGCAGCAGCGCCCGGACGAGGGCGGTCCACTCGCGGTGGTCCCGCGGCGGCGTGACGTTGCCCTTCCACCAGAAGACCGTCTGGTCGCCGGACGCGAGCTGCGAGGGCATGAAGCCGAGCTCGAGGAAGGGCCGGATGCCGACGGAGAGGAAGAAGTCGTGCACCTGGTCGACGTACGTGAAGGCGTACCGGGTGTGCGTCGTGCCGTCGACGGTGTCGGTGCGCAGCACGCCCATGTCGTCGGAGAGCAGCCCGTGGCCGCGGACGTGCCGGAAGCCGATGTCCCGCTGGACCTGCGTGAGCGAGTCGCGGTAGTCGGCGCGCAGGGCGAGGTTCATGCGGCCGGTGCCGACGCAGGTGCGCCAGGCGTCGGGCAGCGGTCCGGTGGGCCGGGAGGGGACGACGGTGCGCACGGGGGACTCCAAGGCGTCGGTGCGGTGGGGGCCGGACCCGACGATACGTCGGGTTCGCCCGTGGTGGGGTGACGGCACGGGACCGGCCGCGCCGCGGTGTGCGGTGCGACCGGTCCCGGGTCCGTCAGCCGTTGGCGTCGGCGAACCGCTTCTGCGCGGCGTTGACGACGTCGAGGTACTGCTGGAGGTTCTTGCCCTCGAGCTCGGCGACGTACGCGTCCCACTCGTCGAACGAGCGCTGGCCGAGGATGAAGGCGGCGGTGTTCTGCGAGACGTGGTCCTTGAGCGCCGTCGTCCACAGCGACACCTGCTCGCGCTCGAGCTCGTCGAGCGGGGCCGGCGGGGCCACGGGCGCGAGCTCCTTGTCGGACATCGACTCGACGAACTCGACGACCTCGGGCCGCAGCATCGACTGGTCGAGCTCGTCGGACGAGCCGTGCTCGAGCATCCACACGCCGTTGTGGTAGCCGTAGTCGACGTTGAGCGCCTTCGGGGCCCCCGGGTTGAGGCCGTTCTGGTCGATCTCCGGCATGAGCGTGCGCGTGCCGTCGGCGTCCTTCGTGTACGTCTCGCCCTCGACGCCCCACTTGGCGAACTCGAGGCCCTCGTCGGAGTAGAAGAGCCAGTCGAGGAACTGGAGCATCGCGAGGAAGTCGTCCTCCTCGGCGGCGGACGAGGACAGCATGACCCCGCTGATGAGACGCGAGCCGGCGACGACGTCGCCGGCCGGGCCGCCCGGCACGCGGATCATGACGACCTCGCCGGCGGTGCCGGTCTCGGCCATCGCGGTGCGGATCTTGAGGATCTCCTGGTCGTTCGTCAGCTGCGCGAACGTCTGCCCGGACGCCATCTTCGTGATGGCCTGGTCGTCCTCCTGCGTGAGGCTCTCGGGGTCCATGAGCCCGTCGGCGACGAGCCCGTGGAAGTACTCGAGCAGCTCGCGGTACTCGTCCATCGCCCCGGTGTAGACGAACTCGTCGGCGTCCTCGTCCCACCACACGCCCTCGCCGTAGCCCCAGCCCGCGGCGGTGCCGAAGTTCGGGGCGGCGACGTTGAGGGACGCCTCGAGCGGGCCGTTGGCGGACCAGCGGTCCGACAGCGGGAACCTGTCGGGGTACGCGGCCTTGACCTTCGCGAGGTCCGCGGCGAAGTCGTCGTAGGTCTCGGGCTCGAGGCTGAGGCCGAGCTGCTCCCACACGTCCTTGCGCACCGCGTAGCTGTACGACGGGCGGATCGACTCACGCAGACCGGGCAGCACGTAGTACTTGCCGTCCTCCTGCCGCATCCGGTCGATGTCGGCCTGCAGGTCCCACTTCTCGACCTTGTCGAGGAAGTTCGGCATGTGCTCGACGTAGTCGCTCACCGGGAGGATCGCGCCGCCGGCGACGAAGGAGACCTCCTGGCCGGGGTACGTCACCGAGATGATGTCGGGGGCGTTTCCGGCGCCGATGGCGATCGACTGCGCCTGCTGCCAGTCCGAGAGCGGGGCGGTCTGGATGTCGAACGAGACGTTCTGGTTCTCCTTCAGCTTCGTGAGGATGTCCCAGTCGTCCTTGAGCGGGTAGTTCGGGTGGTCGCGGTACATCAGCCCGAACGACACCGGCTCGGTGGCCTTGAACGTCGTGCCGACGTCGTAGTCCTCCATCGCACCGACCTGGCCGAGCTCCTCGGCGTCGGGGGCGTCGTCGTCACCGCCGCCCGACCCTCCGGAGCAGGCCGCCAGCGCCAGTGCCAGGGTCACGGCCGTCGCGCCGAGCGCGTACGGCCGCCTCTTCGTCGTCCTCATGGTTCTCCTTCCGGGGTGGAACGTCGTCGTCCTGCATCCGTGGAGCCCGGCCGGTCGGCCGGCGGGGGTCTCAGGGGGTCACTGCTTGACCGAGCCGAGCATCACGCCCGACACGAAGTACCTCTGCACGAAGGGGTAGAGGCAGACGATCGGCAGGACGGTGAGCAGCATCGTCACCGCCTTGACGTTGGCGGCGATCTGGGTGGCCTCGGCCGAGCCGGCGGCACCGTCGACGCTCGTCGCACCCGCGATGAGGTTCCGCAGGTAGACCGTCACCGGGTAGAGGTCGCGGTGGTCCATGTAGAGGAACGCGGCGAACCACGAGTTCCAGAACGACACCGCGTAGAAGAGCACCATCGTCGCGACGACCGCCTTGCTCAGCGGCAGGACGATGCGCCACAGCTTCCCGTAGGTGCTGAGCCCGTCGATCTCGGCGGCCTCCTCGAGCTCGGTCGAGAAGTTCTCGAAGAACGACTTCATGACGAGCAGGTTGAAGACGCTGATGGCGTTGGGCAGCGCGATCGCCCACACCGAGTTGCGCAGCCCCAGCTCGTTGACGAGCACGTAGTTGGGGATGAGCCCGCCGTTGAAGAACATCGTGAACACGGCGATGCCGATGAACACGGTGCGGCCCTTGAGGTGGTACTTCGAGATCGCGTACGCGAACGTCGTCGTGAGGAACATCGCGACGAGCGTCGCGACGACCGTGTAGTAGACGGTGTTCTGGTAGTTGCGCCAGAACATCCGGTCGGCCATGACGAGCTCGAACGTCGTGAGGTTGAACCCGCGCGGCCACAGGTTGACCTCGCCGGCGTTGATGTAGGACTCCGAGCTGAACGCCTGCGCCACGAGGTTGACGAAGGGGTAGAGCGTGACCGCCGCGATGATGACGAGCAGGGTGCCGTTGACGACCCGGAACGCGGTGTAGGCACGGGTGTCCTTCACCGCCCGGACGGTCGAGCGGGACAGCCGCTCGTCGAGGCGCGTGACGTCGTCGACGCTCACCACAGGGACGCTCCCACCACTCGGCGCGAGATCGCGTTGGCCGACAGGACGAGGGTGAGGCCGATGAGGGCCTCGAAGAGGCCGATGGCCGTGGCGTAGGAGAACTGGCTCGACCCGATGCCGACGCGGTAGAGGTACGTCGCGATGACGTCGGCGGTCGGGTACAGCAGCGGGTTGTAGAGCAGCAGGATCTTCTCGAACCCGACCGCCATGAACGACCCGATGTTGAGGATGAGCAGGACGATCATCGTCGGGCGGATGCCGGGCAGGGTGACGTGCCACGTCTGCCGCCAGCGGTTGGCGCCGTCGATGCGCGCAGCCTCGTAGAGCTGCGGGTCGATGGTCGACAGCGCGGCGAGGTAGAGGATCGTGCCCCAGCCGACGGTCTGCCAGATCTCCGAGCCGATGTAGACGGTGCGGAACCACTCGGAGAGCTGCATGAAGGAGATCGCGTCGCCGCCGAGGGCCGTGATCGCCTGGTTGATCGTGCCCCGCATCGCGGTGAGCTGGAAGACGAGGCCGGCGACGATGACGACCGACATGAAGTGCGGCAGGTAGGAGATCGTCTGGACGACCCGCTTGAACCGCCGCGAGCGCAGCTCGTTGAGCATGAGCGCGAGGACGATCGGCAGCGGGAAGACGACGACGAGGCTGAGCACGCCGAGCACGAGGGTGTTCTGGAACACCTGCCAGAACGTCGGGTCGTTGACGAACATCCGCACGTAGTGCAGACCGACCCACTCCTCGCCGAAGATCGACCCGCCGGGCCGGAACCGCCGGAAGGCGATGACGTTGCCGAGCATCGGCACGTACCGGAAGACGACGAAGAAGACGAGCGGCAGGACGAGCAGCGTGTAGAGCTGCCAGTCGCGCCGCAGCGCACGCCGCCAGGTGACGTGTCCCTCGCGCCGCCGACGCTCGCCGCGACCGGGCGGGCGGGCGGCGGTGACCGCCGCGGCCGCCATGACCGGTTCCCGGGCGGGCACGGTCTGCGGGGGTCCGCCCGCGACGGTCGTCCCGTCGGGTACCGACATGCCTCCACCACCCTCCGCGTGAGGACCGGGGCACCCGCCGGCGGGCCGCGCCGGGTGGCGGGCCGCTCGTCGAACCACGTCCTCGTGGTCGAAAGACGTCGGCGAACGTTTGCCACCGACGTGTTGGCGGCCACGTTAGGCAAACGTTTGCGGTACCGTCAACACGCGAGACCGAACCGAGATCGGCGACCTGCCGGCCCGAACGGTCGCGCAGGCCTACCGGGAGACTTCGGTCAACCGCCCCCAGAAGCGACATCCGGGGTGGTACGGTCGCAGCGAAACTTGCGAACGCCGTCCGTCGCCGATGCGCGGGCGCCCGGCCGACCCGAGGACGTCAGACCGCCCCGAGGAGTGCACGTGACCGCGTCCACCGACGGCCGCCGCGGCGTGACCATCGCCGAGGTCGCCGCACTCGCCGGCGTCTCCGTCCCCACCGTGTCGAAGGTGCTCAACGGCCGCGCGGACGTCGCCGCCGGCACCCGCGCACGCGTCGAGGCGATCCTCGAGGAGCACAGCTACCGCCGCCGGCGCGGGCGCGGCACGAGCGACCCACAGCTCATCGAACTCGTCTTCAACCACTTCGACAACGCGTGGGCGCAGGAGGTCATCAAGGGCGTCGAGGACGCCGCGGCCGCCCGCCGGGTCGGCGTCGTGCTCTCCGAGCTCGGCGGCGAGCACCGCCCGCAGCAGGAGCTCATCGACGACATCCTCGCCCGCCGCCCGCTCGGCGTGCTGCTCGTGCTCTCCAGCCTCGACACCCTCCAGCGCCACCAGCTCGAGTCCCGGTCCATCCCGTTCGTCGTCGTCGACACCTGGGGCGAGCTGCCCGCAGGCGTCCCGACGGTCGGCTCGAACAACTGGAACGGCGGCCTGCTCGCCACGCGCCACCTGCTCTCCCTCGGCCACCGCCGCATCGGCGTCATCGCCGGGCCGTCGGACGTGCTGTGCTCGCGCGCCCGCGTCGACGGCTACCGCAGCGCCCTCGACGAGGCCGGCATCCCGACCGACCCGGACCTCGTCCGCTGGGGCGACTTCCACGTGACCGGGGGCTACACGCACGGCATGGAGCTGCTCTCACGCCCCGACCGGCCGACCGCGATCTTCGCCGGCTCCGACTACCAGAGCCTCGGCGTCATGCGCGCCGTGCGCGAGCTCGGGCTGTCGATCCCGCAGGACGTCTCCGTCGTCGGGTACGACGACATCCCGCTCGCGCAGTGGCTCGGCCCCTCGCTCACGACCGTGCGCCAGCCGCTGCGGGAGATGGCGGGCACCGCGACGAGCATGGTGCTCGACCTCGCCGCGGGCGGCACCCCGGCGAACCCGCGGATCGAGCTGGCCACCGAGCTCGTCGTGCGGGAGTCGACCGCACCGGCACCCGCCGGCACGGCCTGAGGCTCAGCGCAGGTCGTCGCCCGCGACGACGGCCGGCGCCCCCGGCGCGACCGTCACCTGGTGGCGTCGCGCACCGCCCGCCGCC
>JAEXEM010000213.1 GCA_023401045.1 Actinomycetes bacterium | reverse complement strand
CGCCTGAGCAGCACGCCTCCCGGGCGTCGGGCCGTCCGGCACCGCGTCAGAGCACGCGCAGCGAACGCTCGCGGAGGCGGCGCAGACCGCGCAGCTCGGCGGCGACCGCGGCGGTCGTCGGGCGCTGCGCGGGGTCGGAGCGCGTCATCGCCCGCAGCAGCGGGGCCATGTCAGGGTCGACGTCGTCGTCGATCTGCGGTCCGTGCAGCAGCCGCGCGAGCGACGCCGTGAGCGGGTCACCGGGGTAGGCGCGCCGTCCCGTGAGGCACTCGAGGAGCACGAGGCCGAGCGAGTACACGTCGCTCGCCGGGCCTGCCGGCTCGCCGAGGGCCTGCTCGGGGCTCTGGTAGCCGGCGGTCGCGCGACCGTCGCCGGGGGCGTGCGTCGAGCCCGACGCCGCGATCCCGAAGTCGGCGAGGACGACCGGCATCACCGGGGCGTCGCGACGTCCCGAGGTCGGCGCCGTGTCCGACACGAGCACGTTCGAGGGCTTGACGTCCCGGTGGACGACACCGGCGCGGTGCGCGTGCGCGAGCGCCTCCGCGAGCTGGTGGCCGACGTCCGCCGTCACCATCGCGTCGAGCGGGCCGTCGGAGAGCACGTCGCGCAGCGTGCGGCCCTCGACGAGCTCCATGACGAGGAAGGCCACCGGCCCGGTCCCCTCGAGCACGTCGGCGCCGACGTCGAGCAGGGCCACGAGCGCGGGGTGCGACAGGTCGGCCAGCACGCGGGCCTCCTGCGCGTACCTGCGGACCTCCGCCGGCTCGGCGCCTGCCAGCCGGAAGAGCTTGATCGCCACGGGCCGGTCGAGACGGGTGTCGATCGCGTGGAAGACCTGGGCCGAGCCCCCCTGCCCCAGTCGTCTTCCGAGGACGTACCGCCGTGCCAGCTCTGGTGCTGCGTGTCGTCCGGCGCGGGTCACAGCTCGCTCATCGGTCGGCTCCGGTTCCTCGCTGCGTCGTTCGGGTCTGACGTCGTGGGGGGAGCGCTGCGTCGCGCTACGCACGACCGTAGGACCGCGCCGCCCGGCCCGCACGCGGAGCGCCCGGAGCCACCCGTGCGTGGGACACGAGGGTGTGCGACGCCCGCCGGGAGGTGACAGGTCGTCGGGACAACGTCACGTCCGCCGTGAGCAGGAGGTCCGGGGGATCGGGTGCGATGATCGGGCCGTGCCTCCCGTGACGACTCCTCCGAACCAGGCGTCGGCCCAGCCGGCCGACGCGACCGCGCTGGCTCCGTACGACGCGGTGCTCCTCTTCTCCTTCGGCGGACCGAACGGCCCGGAGGACGTGCTGCCGTTCCTCCGCAACGTCACCGCGGGCAAGGGCATCCCCGACGAGCGGCTCGCCGAGGTCGCCGAGCACTACCACCACTTCGGCGGCCGCAGCCCGATCAACGAGCAGAACCTCGCCCTCCAGGCGGCGCTGCAGGCCGAGCTCGCGCGCCGCGGGCTCGACGTGCCCGTCGTGTGGGGCAACCGGAACTGGGAGCCGTACACGCGCGAGGCGCTCGAGCAGGCCCGGGCCGGCGGCGCGCGTCGCGTCGTCGCGCTCGTCACGTCGGCCTACTCCTCGTACTCGGGCTGTCGGCAGTACCGGGAGAACCTCTGGGCGGCGCTCCAGGAGGTCGCCGTCGAGGGGGCCCCGGAGGACCTCGCCGTCGACAAGGTCCGGTCGTACTTCAACCACCCCGGCTTCGTGCAGGCCAACACCGACGCCGTCGTCGAGGCCTACGAGGGCATGGACACCGCTGCCGCGTGGCCGCGTCTCGTCTTCGTCACCCACTCCATCCCCGACACGATGGAGGAGGCCTCGACCGTCGCCGGTGCCTCGTACCGCGAGCAGCACCTCGACGTCGCCCGCTCCGTCGCCGCCGCCGCGGCCGAGCGGCTCGGCCGGCCGGTCGAGTGGGACCTCGTCTACTGCTCGCGCTCCGGCCCGCCCTCGCAGCCCTGGCTCGAGCCCGACGTCAACGACCACCTCGAGGCGCTCGCGGCCGCGGGCACGACGTCGGTCGTCCTCGCGCCCATCGGCTTCGTGTCCGACCACATGGAGGTCGCCTTCGACCTCGACACCGAGGCGCTCGAGACGGCGCGCGAGCTCGGCATGACCGCCGTGCGTGCCGACTCGGTGGGCGTGCGCGAGCCGTTCGTCCGCGGTCTCGTCGACCTGCTGCTCGAGCGGGCCGCCATCGCGCGCGCCGACGCGGCCGGCGAGCCGCGGCCGGCCGAGGCGACCGTCGGCGAGCTGACGGCGTTCCGGTCGGTGTGCGCGCCGGGCTGCTGCCGGCAGCGTGCCGGTGTGGACTCCGGCGTCCCGGCCGCCTGCTCGGTCGACCCACGGTCCTGACGGGCCGCGTCCCCACCCACGTCACCACCACTGCCCCCACCCACGGAGCACCAGTGAGCACCCACCCCGCCGCGCCCGCCCCCGACTCCGAGGCGCTCAACGCGACGATCCGCTACACGATGTGGTCGGTCTTCACGGTCGACCAGCCGATGCCGGCCGACGCGGTCGCCCGGGCGGCGCTCGTCGAGGACGCGGAGCGCGCCGTCGCGCAGGACGACGGCCTCGTCGTCCGCGGCTGGTACGACGTCGCCGGCCTGCGCGCGGACGCCGACCTCATGGTCTGGTGGCACGCCGAGACGATCGAGCAGGTCCAGGGCGCGTACCACCGGCTGCGGGCGTCCGCGCTCGGTGCCTCCCTCACGCCGGTGTGGTCGGCCGTCGGTCTGCACCGCCCGGCGGAGTTCAACCGCGCGCACGTGCCGGCCTTCCTCGCCGGCGAGCCGGCGGGCGACTACCTGTGCGTCTACCCGTTCGTCCGGTCCTACGACTGGTACGTCCTGCCGGACGAGGAGCGGCGCGCGATGCTCCACGAGCACGGCGCCGCAGCCCGTGACTACGCCGACGTCCGGGCGAACACCGTCGCGTCCTTCGCCCTCGGCGACTACGAGTGGCTGCTCGCCTTCGAGGCACCGGAGCTGCACCGGATCGTCGACCTCATGCGTGACCTGCGCGCGACGCAGGCGCGCCGCCACGTGCGCGAGGAGGTGCCGTTCTTCACCGGCCCGCGGGTCGCGCTGGGCGAGTGGGTGGAGCGGCTCCGCCGGGTGTGACGACCGGCCCGCCGGTGCCATGATCGAGCATGCGCGACGACGGGCAGGACCTCGCCACCCCCGGGACCGAGCGGTCGGGAGGGCGGGCGTCGCCCGGCCCGGCGCCGGACGGGGACGTCGACGCCGCCGCGTGGCTGCACGGCACGTGGCTCGTGCGCCTCGTCGACGGCGTCCGTCCGGCCGACGGTCTGCAGGGCCCGCCGTGGCTCGTCCTCGAGGGCGACGGGGTCGTCTTCGGGTACGCCGGCGTCAACCGGGTGCGCGGCACGTGGCACCTCGAGCGGGACGTGCTCGGGTTCGGCCCCGTCGTCGCGACCAGGATGGCGGGCCCCGAGCCGGCGGCCGCCACCGAGCGCGCCGTGCTCGGGTTCCTCTCCGGCGGGGGTGAGGTCGAGCCGCGGGGCGACCGGCTCGTCGTGCACGGTGCGGACGGCCGGAACGTCGAGCTCGAGCGGACGGTCGGGCCTCCGGACGCGTGAGGCGGCGCCGCGTCGTCACGCGGTGCCGCGGGCGCTCACGGGTAGAGGCCGCGGATCTGGTGCGCCTCCGCCACCCGGCGGACCCCGATCGTCAGGGCGGCGTCCCGCAGCGTGACCGACTCGGCCTGTGCGACGGCGGCGACCGCGGCGTGGCTCGCGAGCATGCGGTGCTCGAGGCGCTCCTCGATCTCCGTGGCCGTCCACCAGTAGGCCTGGTTCGCCTGGACCCACTCGAAGTAGCTGACGACGACCCCTCCGGCGTTCGCGAGGACGTCCGGCACGACGACGACGCCACGCTCGGCGAGCACCCGGTCGCCCTCGCTCGTCGTCGGGCCGTTCGCGGCCTCGACGACCCACCGGGCCTTGACCGCGTGAGCGGTGTCGGCGTCGATGACGCCCTCGACGGCGGCAGGCACGAGCAGGTCGACGTCGAGCGCGAGCAGCTCGGCGTTGCTCAGCGGGTCGCCCTCGGCGAACCCGGTCACCGTCCCCGTGCGCGCGACGTGCTCGAGGAGCGCCGGTACGTCGAGCCCGTCGGGGGAGGTGACGCCGCCGAGCTCGTCGCTCACGGCGACGACCCGGGTGCCTGCCTCGTGGAGCAGCCGTGCCGCGTGCGAGCCGACCTTGCCGAAGCCCTGCACCGCGGCGCTCACCTCCGACAGCTCGACGCCGTCGGCGCGCAGCGCCGCTCGGGCCGTGTGGACGACCCCCTGGGAGGTCGCGGTCGGACGCCCGAGGGACCCGCCGACGGCGAGCGGCTTGCCGGTCGTCACGGCCGGGATGGTGTACCCCTGGTTGACGGAGTACGTGTCCATCACCCATGCCATCGTGCGCTCGTCGGTGCCGATGTCGGGAGCCATGATGTCCCGTTCGGGCCCGATGATCGGCATGATCTCGCTCGTGTAGCGCCGCGTCACCCGCTCGAGCTCGGACCGCGAGTGGGCGTGCGGGTCGATGGTGACGCCTCCCTTGGCCCCGCCGTACGGGACGTCGACGACGGCGCACTTCCACGTCATCCACATCGCGAGGGCGCGGACCTCGTCGATGTCGACGCCGGGTGCGTAGCGCAGACCGCCCTTGCCGGGGCCGCGGGAGATGTTGTGCTGCACGCGGTATCCGGTGAAGACCTGCACGCGACCGTCGTCGCGCCGCAGGGGCACGGACACCCGCATCTCGCGGCGCGGCGTCGCGAGAACCTCGTGCAGCCCGTCGTCGTAGCCGAGGATCTCGACGGCGCGCGAGAGCTGGTGCTGGGCCGTCGCGAGAGGTGCGCGGGTGGGGTCGGGGGAGAGTCGGTCGGACGGCTTCGTCGCCGTCGCCTGTGCTGGGGAGTCGCCCATGGCACCCACCCTGGCACGGGGACCGTGCGGGCGTCAGCAGGGACGCGTGTCGGTCACCCAGGCGACGAGCGTGCCCCCGAGGTGGCGGCTGTGGCGGGCGGGGACCGTCACGCAGTCGCCGACGGTGCCGTCCGAGCGGACCGCCGCGACGTCGACGGCGGAGCCGGAGCAGTTGATGATGCGGGCCGTCCACGGTGCGGGGAACGAGAGGTACTGCGACGACAGGTACGAGCACCAGGCGTCCTCGTCGCTGAGTGCGCGGTCGTCCGCGGCATCGGTGCCCGCCGTGAGCGTGGACGCTGCGACGGCGAGGCAGGCCGCGAGCGTGACGACGAGGACGGCGCCGGTCCGCAGGGGCGTGCGCCGGCGGTGCCGCGGCCGACGCACGAGGACGGCCGGTGCCTCCGAGGCTGCTGCTGCGCCCATGATGATCCTGCCCTCGCCGCACGTGTCACGGGAGGCGCCGCACCCCGTCGTGCGGCGCCGGGATCACCCTGACGTGCATGCGGGGAGGTTGTCAAGCGCTCCAGTCATGGAGTCACGGTCGAAGTGACCGCCCGTGACGGGCTCAGGCGGAGGCGCGGACGACGAGCTCGGGGGCGAAGATGAGCGGCTCCTTGCCGGGCGAGCCGTGCAGCTGGTCGAGCAGACGCGCCCCGGCGGCCCGGGCCATCGCGACGACGGGCTGGATGACGGTCGTGAGCGGCGGGCTCGTCGACGCGGAGACGCCGAGGTTGTCGTAGCCGACGACCGCGACGTCCCGCGGCACCTCCTTGCCGAGCTCGGCGAGGACACCGAGCGCACCGGCGGCCATGAGGTCGGAGGCGATGAAGATGCCGTCGACGTCGGGGTGGTCGCGGAGGAGCTCGCGCGCGGCGTGCGCGCCGGAAGTGAGCGTGAAGTCCCCGAGCACGACCGCGGAGTCGTCGAGCCCGGCCGACGCCATCGCCTTGCGCCAGCCGGCGAGGCGGTCGATCCCGGCCGACATGTCCTGGGGGCCGGCGATGGTCGCGATCCGTCGGCAGCCGCGCTGGACGAGGTGCTCGGTGGCGATGCGCCCGCCGGCGGTGTTGTCGGTGTCGACGTACTGGACGTCGTCGTCGGAGGCCGACAGCGGGCGGCCGACGAAGACGTTCGGCACCCGCGACGTGAGGAGCGCGCGGTCGAGCTCGTCGTCGCGGTGGTGCGAGACGACGATCGCGCCGTCGACGTGGCCGTTGCGCAGGTAGCGGATGGTCCGCTCGCTCTCGCCGGGGCGGGCGATGACGAGGACCACCTGGATGTCGGAGTCCGCGAGCGACGTGCTCAGCCCGTTGAGGGTGCCGGCGAAGAACGGGTCGGAGAGCACTCGCTCGTCCGGCTCGGGCACGACGAGCGCGATCGAGTCCGTGCGCCGCGTGACGAGCGAGCGGGCCGCGCGGTTCGGGGTGTAGCCGAGATCGGCGACGGCGGCCTCGACGGCCGACAGGGCCTCGGGGGAGACGCGCAGACCACCGTTGATGGCGCGGGAGGCCGTCGACCGGGACACGCCGGCACGCTCAGCGACCTGCTCGAGCGTGGGTGCGGACGGGCGCGCCGGCTCGCCGCGGCTCGGGACGTTGTCGACCACCGTTGGTCATCTCCTCCTGTGACTGCCCGAGGGCAGCGTGGACGTTCTGCCGGCCCGGGGCAGGCTGCTGCTGCCGCGCACGTGGGCAGGCTACCTGCTGGGGGACCGTCCGCCCCGGTGGGCGCCCGGGTGTCGGGCGCCCACCGGCGCGAGGGTGCTGCGCTGCGCCTCAGCCCTTGACCGCGCCCGCCATGATGCCCGCGACCAGCTGCCGTCCTGCGAAGACGAACAGGATGATGAGGGGCAGCGTGATGAGGAACACGCCGGACATGACGAGCGAGTAGTCGACGAAGTACTGCGCCTGCAGCAGCCGCACCGCGACGGGCAGCGTGGGGCTGTCCGCGTTGAGGACGATCGACGGCCAGAAGAAGTTCGTCCACTGTGTGACGAACGTGAACAGCGCGAGCATCGCCATCGCGGGTCGCGCCGCCGGGACCGCGATCGACCAGAACGTGCGGATCATCGACGCCCCGTCGACCCGGGCCGCCTCGATGAGCTCGTACGGCAGGGCCTCCTGGAGGTACTGGGTCATCCAGAAGACGCCGAACGCCGTGACGAGCGCGGGCAGGATGACGGCCTGGAGGGTCCCGATCCAGCCGATCTTCGCCATGATGATGTAGAGCGGGATGACGCCGAGCTGGGTCGGCACCGCCATCGTCGCGATGATGAAGACGAGCAGCGGGCCGCGGCCGCGGAAGCTGAGCTTCGCGAACGAGAACCCGGCGAGCGTCGAGAACAGCACCGTCGAGGCCGCCGTGACGAGCGAGACGATGAGCGAGTTGCCGAACGCCTGCCAGAAGTTGAAGGCGTCGGAGTTGACGACCTTCGAGAAGTTGTCGAACAGGCTGGCGTCGGGCAGCAGCTGCGGCAGCGGGTTCTGCGCGATGGCCACCGGGTCGGACGACCCGACGACCAGCGTGTAGTAGATCGGACCGATGCCGATGAGGACGGCGATGCCGATGAGGACGTAGGTGAGCAGACCCGGACGGCGGTCGTAGCCGCCGACCTTGCCGCTGCGGCTGCGGGCCGCGCGGTTGCCGGCGGTCTGGCGGATGACGGGGACGGAGCTCATGCCGACCTCCTCGAGTGACGCGCGTCGGCGCGACGCCGACGACGGGACGGGCGGTCGGTCCCGGCGGACGAGATCCGGTTGGTGACGGCGAAGTTCACCAGTCCGATGAGGATGACGACGATGAAGAGGAGCCACGCGACGGCGGCCGCCCGGCCGAGGTCACGCTGGGTGCCCCACCCGACGTCGTAGAGGTAGAGCGTCGTCGTCATCCACTGCTGGGACGCCCCGCCGCGGCCCGCGGCGTCGAAGACGCGCGGCTCGTCGAAGATCTGCAGCCCGCCGATAGTCGACGTGAGGATGACGAAGATGACGGTGGCACGGATCTGCGGCACCGTCACGGAGAAGAACTGACGGACGCGACCGGCGCCGTCGATGATCGCGGCCTCGTACAGCTCGCGCGGCACGGCCTGCATCGCCGCGAGGAAGATGAGCGTGTTGTAGCCCGTCCAGCGGAAGTTCACCATCGAGGCGATGGCGACGTGGCTCGCGAGCGGCTCGACGTGCCAGCGGATGGGGTCGATGCCCACGAGCCCGAGCCAGCTGTTGATGAGGCCGGACTGGTCGGCGAACATGCGGCCGAAGATGATGCCCACGGCGACGGGGGCGACGACGTACGGCAGCAGGACGCCCATGCGCCAGAAGGTGCGCGCCCGCAGGTTCTGGTCGAGCAGCGCCGCCAGGACGATGGCGATGAGCACCTGGGGCACGGACGACAGGACGAAGATCGAGAACGTGTTCCGCAGCGACTTCCAGAAGACCGCCTGGCCGAGCACGTCGGTGTAGTTCTGCATCCCGATGAACTCGCCCTGCCCACCGAGCAGCGGCCAGTCGTAGACGGACACGAAGGCCGTGTAGACCAGCGGGAAGAGACCGGTGATGGCGAAGAGGATGAAGAACGGGGAGATGTAGAGGTAGGGCGAGAGCTTGACGTCCCAGCGACCGAGGCGCTGGGAGAAGCCCACCCGACGTGGCGGACGCGGCGCGCCGCTGGGCGCCGGCCGCGTGGCCGCGGGTGACTGGACGGACATGACGGACCTCGCGTGTGGCCGGGACTCAGGGCCGCGTCGTACCTGCGGGCCCTCGGACGGCGGTACGGCGCGGGGTGCGCCGAACCGGAGGACCGGCCGGGGACGACGAGTGCGTCCCCGGCCGGTCCAGGTGAGTCAGAGACCCAGGGCGTCGTACGCCGTGACGGCGCTCTGCCAGCCCTGCTCGGGCGTCTCGGACTGGTCCACGTCCACGCGGGCCAGCGCGTCGGAGATCGTCTGGTGGATCTGGAAGTAGTTCGCACCCTTGTACGGCGTCACCGAGATCGCGGCGGCGCGGTTGGCGAAGATCTCACCGACGGGGGCGTTGTTGAAGAACTCGTTGGTGCTGGAGGTGAGGTCCTCGGACTCCCACGCCTCGACCTGGCTCGGGAAGGTGCCCGCGTTGACGAACGCCTTGATCTGGGTCTCGGGCGAGGTGAGCCACGCGGCCAGCTTCTTGGCCTCCTCGACGTTCTTGCCGGTCGCCGGGACGGTGAGGTACGAGCCGCCCCAGTTGCCGCCGCCGCCGGGGAAGACGTCCGCGACGTCCCAGCCGGTGACGCCGCCGGCGCGCTCCTCGATCGGGCCGGTCATCCACGCCGGGCACAGCATCGTCGCGAAGCCGTTGCTCTGGAACGCCGCGTCCCAGTCGCCGCTCCACTGCGTGAGGTGCGCCGAGAGGTCCGCCGAGGCGGCCGTGACCTGCTCGAACAGGCCCTTGACGTCCGCGTTGTCGGCCATCGGGATCGGCGTGCCGTCCGACTCCTCGTACGCGTTCTCGAGCTGGTTGACCATGCCCTGG
The DNA here is from genome assembly GCA_023401045.1 of Actinomycetes bacterium. Classification (GTDB taxonomy): domain Bacteria; phylum Actinomycetota; class Actinomycetes; order Actinomycetales; family Cellulomonadaceae; genus Cellulomonas. Next base: position 1,159 of record JAEXEM010000213.1, on the reverse strand, counting down.
TAGGTCGCGGCGGCCGAGTCGAACCACGCGACGTCGGGGCTGGCGGCCTTGAACTGGCGGCCGACCTCGAAGTACTTGTCCCACGTGGCGTTCTCGCCACCGAGGAGCTCGGCGACCGCGGCACGGTCGCTCGGCAGGCCCGCGGCCTCGAAGAGGTCGGCGCGGTAGCAGATGCCCTCGGGGCCGATGTCGGTGCCGTAGCCGATGAGGCGGCCGTCCTCCGACGTGGCGGCCTCGGCCTTCCACGCCTCCCACCGGCCGTCGAGCGCCGGGTCGGAGAGGTCCTCGAACGCGTCGGCGGAGCCGAGCAGCTCGGGCAGCCAGTCGACCTCGATGGCCTCGACGTCCGCGAGGCCGGCGCCGCCGGCGGCGAGCTTCGTCGTGAGGTTGGTCCGCGCGTCGGCGGACTCCGCGGCCCGCGTCTGCTTGACCGTGACGTTCGGGTTCTCCTCGGTGTACTCGGCGAGCAGCTCGTCCGTGTAGCCGAAGTTGTTGAACGTCGCGACCGTCAGCGTGATCTTGCCGTCGTCGTCGCTCCCGGCGTCCTCGCCGCCGGAGTTGCCGCCCGAGCAGGCCGTGCTGAGCAGCGAGATGCTCATGACGCCAGCGGCGAGCGCCCACGCCTTGCGTGTGGTCTTGCGCACAATGACTCCCTTGTCAGTCGGACGGCCTCGTCGCCGTTCATCCGGTCCACCCCGCCGCCTGGAGGCGAGCGGGACGCGTGCGTGAGGCCCGTGGGCCCCGTCGTGGTTCCGTCCCGGGGCCGGTGTGCACCGGCCGCGGGAGCGTTCCCACGCGCTGTCGCACACCATCCTGCCGTTGATGGGCAGGTGTCAAGGAGACCGCGCCGAACGCACGGGGTGGTAGCGATCCCACAGCAGCATCACTGCAGGTCAGACGGATTTCCCACCGTTCCCACGTTATCCAATCGTTACGGGTCCGGGGTGGCGGCGCCGTACGTCCGGGTGACGCCCAGGCGTACCACCCCGGTCGGCCGTGGACGTCGCCCGGTGCGGCCGGGTGGGTATCCGCGCGGGTGTGCCGGCGTGACGGAGGGGGTGCTTTCCTGGCGGGGCTCGGGCCGGCCGCTGCCGTCGCCGCCGTGCCGGGCGGCGGCTCCGCGGGGCGGGCCGGTGCACGGCGCGACGCCGGTCGGAGG
>JAEXEM010000107.1 GCA_023401045.1 Actinomycetes bacterium | reverse complement strand
GCCCCGGTCCGTGCAGGACCGGGGCCGCGTCGGGTGGTGCGGGTCAGGCGCTGAGGATCTCGCGCGCGAGGGCGGCGGTCTCCGACGGGGTCTTGCCGACCTTGACGCCGGCGGCCTCGAGGGCCTCCTTCTTCGCCTGCGCGGTGCCGGACGAGCCGGAGACGATCGCGCCGGCGTGGCCCATCGTCTTGCCCTCGGGGGCGGTGAAGCCCGCGACGTAGCCGACGACCGGCTTGGTGACGTGCTCGCGGATGTAGGCCGCGGCACGCTCCTCGGCGTCGCCGCCGATCTCGCCGATCATGACGATGAGGTCGGTCTCGGGGTCCGCCTCGAACGCGGCGAGCGCGTCGATGTGCGTCGTGCCGATGATCGGGTCGCCACCGATGCCGACGGCCGAGGAGAACCCGAAGTCCCGCAGCTCGTACATCATCTGGTAGGTGAGCGTGCCCGACTTCGAGACGAGGCCGATGCGACCCGGGCCCGTGATGTCGGCGGGGATGATCCCGACGTTCGACTTCCCGGGGCTGATGAGGCCGGGGCAGTTCGGCCCGACGAGCCGCACGCCCTTCTCCTGCGCGTAGGCGAAGAACTCGGCGGTGTCGGCCACCGGGACGCCCTCGGTGATGATGACGACGAGCGGGACGCCCGCGTCGACGGCCTCGACGACGGCGGCCTTGGTGAAGGCCGGCGGCACGAAGATGACCGAGACGTCGGCGCCGGTCTTCTCGACGGCGTCCGCGACGGTGCCGAACACCGGCACGTCGACGGTGCCCTCGGCGCCGGGCGTCGGGAAGGTGACCGACGTGCCGGCCTTGCGCGGGTTGACGCCGCCGACGACGTTCGTGCCGGACGCGAGCATGCGGGTCGTGTGCTTCTGGCCCTCCGACCCCGTCATGCCCTGGACGATGACCTTGGACTCCTCGGTGAGGAAGATCGCCATGGTGTGTTCGCTTCTCTCTGGGTCGGGGGTCTCAGGCGGCGGTGTGGGCGAGCTCGGCGGCCTTGTCGGCCCCGCCGTCCATCGTCTCGGCGAGGGTGACGAGCGGGTGCCCGGCCTCGGCGAGGATGCGGCGGCCCTCGACGACGTTGTTGCCGTCGAGCCGCACGACGAGCGGCTTGGACGCCTCGTCGCCGAGGATCTCCAGCGCCTTGACGATGCCGTTGGCGACGGCGTCGCACGCCGTGATGCCACCGAACACGTTGACGAACACGGACTTCACCTGCGGGTCCGTGAGGATGATGTCGAGACCGGCGGCCATGACCTCGGCCGAGGCGCCGCCGCCGATGTCGAGGAAGTTCGCGGGCTTGACCCCGCCGTGCGCCTCCCCGGCGTACGCGACGACGTCGAGCGTGCTCATGACGAGCCCGGCGCCGTTGCCGATGATGCCGACCTCGCCGTCGAGCTTGACGTAGTTGAGGTCCTTCTCCTTGGCACGCGCCTCGAGCGGGTCGGCCGCGGCCTTGTCCTCGAGCGCCGCGTGGTCGGCGTGGCGGAAGCCGGCGTTCGCGTCGAGCGAGACCTTCCCGTCGAGCGCGACGATCTCGCCGTCCTCGGTGAGGACGAGCGGGTTGACCTCGACGAGGGTGGCGTCCTCCTCGCGGTAGACGTCCCACAGCTTGACGAGGACCGCGGCGACCTTCGGCGCGAGCTCGGCGCTGAAGCCGGCCGCGGCGACGATCTCGTCGGCCTTCGCGGCGTCGATGCCGGTACGCGGGTCGACCGGCACCTTGGCGAGCGCCTCGGGGCGCTCGACGGCGAGCTGCTCGATCTCCATGCCGCCCTCGACCGAGCACATCGCGAGGTAGCGACGCTCGGCGCGGTCGAGCAGCAGCGAGAAGTAGAACTCCTGGGCGATCCGCGCCCCGGCCGCGACCATCACGCGGTGGACGGTGTGGCCCTTGATGTCCATGCCGAGGATCTCGCCGGCCTTCTCGGCGGCCTCGTCGGCGGAGCGGGCCAGCTTGACGCCGCCGGCCTTGCCGCGGCCGCCGGTCTTCACCTGCGCCTTGACGACGACGACGCCACCGTCGGGCGGGAGCAGCCGCTCGGCTGCCGCGCGGGCCTCCTCCGGCGTCGTGGCGACGATGCCGCCGAGCACGGGCACGCCGTGCTTCTCGAAGATGTCACGTGCCTGGTACTCGAACAGGTCCACCTGGTCCGGTTTCCTCTCGTCGACCGCATGCAGCGACCTCGGTGCGGCCGCATCGCCCGGACGATCGTATCGCCGGGACGGAGGTCCCTCGACATCGAGAGACTGTGGGCGCCATCACTGCGCGCGCCCGGTGGCACCGGCCGGGCTCAGCCGTCAGGCCTGGGGCCCCTCCCACGGGTAGCCGTGCTCGACGAACGCGGCCCGGACCACGTCCTTCGGCCCTTCGACGTCGTCGGCGAACAGCTCGCGGCCCTGCGCGTTGACGAGGACGACCTTCGACCCGCGCCGGTGCACGCCGTCCACCTGGTCGCGGCGGACGACGCGCTCGACCTGCCCGCGGCGCACCACCGTGAGCCGGTCGTCGCGCACGAGGAGCACGGCACTTCCCGTGATGATCCACGCCGCCACGGCCAGACCGAGAACGGCGCCGACCAGTGGCCGCCCCCAGACGAGCCAGCTCGCGTCGAGGCTGCCGAGCAGCCGCAGCGGGCCCTGGAAGGGCATCCACGGCAGCTCGCCGGCCCATCGCGCGAGCAGCGGCAGCAGGAGGCCGAGACCGGCCCCGCCCGCCGCGAGGAGACCGGCGACGAACCAGCGGCCCTCGGTGTCGAACCCGCCGACGCGGGTCTCGGCAAGTGCGTCCTGAGTGGCCACGGTCACACGCTAGCGGGCGGGAGCGCGCGCCCGCCCGCTGCCGCCAGGGTCCTCGGCAGCGCGCTAGCCTGCCCGGGTGACGGACGGGCGGGCCGCGGTGCTGCGTGAGGTCGCGGCGGCCCTGCCCGACTCCCGGGCGCTGGGACGACCGGTGCGGGTCGCGGTCGACGGTGTCGACGGCGCGGGCAAGACGACGTTCGCCGACGAGCTCGCCGAGGTGCTGCGCGCCCCCGGCCGGCACGTGCTGCGAGCGTCGGTCGACGGCTTCCACCGGCCCGCCGCGCAGCGGTACCGGCGTGGCCGTCACAGCCCCGAGGGGTTCTTCCACGACTCCTACGACCTGGACGCGCTGCAGCGGGTCCTGCTCGATCCCCTCGCCCCGGACGTCACCGGCCCGCGCCGGGTCCGGACGGCGGTGCACGACGTCGCCACGGACACCGACCCCGGTACGCCCTGGCGCGAGGTGCCCGCCACGACGCTGCTGCTGCTCGACGGCGTCTTCCTGCACCGCGACGAGCTCGCCGGCGTGTGGGACGCCTCGGTGTGGCTCGAGGTGCCGTTCGACGTCACGTACGCGCGCATGGCGGTGCGTGACGGCTGCCCACCGGACCCGCTCGACGCGGCGAACGACCGCTACCGGCACGGGCAGCTGCTGTACCTCGCGGCGTGCGCACCGGCCGCGCGCGCCGGTCTCGTCGTCGACAACACCGACGTCGACGCGCCGCGGGTCGTCAGCCGTCGACGACCGGGACGTCGGTGAGCCGGAACGGAGCGCGTCCGGCGATCTGCACGCTCTCGATCGACGCGCGGTGGCGAGGTGCGACGTCGACGGTCACCGCGCTGGTCCCGGGGTCGGGCCACACGACCGTGACGAGCTGCGTGGTGCCCGGCCCGATCCCGTCGAGGACCCGGTCGGACAACGGCTCGCGCTCGTCGTGCTCCGGGTCGACGAGGTAGTCGACCGGGTACAGGCGCGTGCTGCCGGAGACGAGCGTGACGTTCGTCGGTGCGAACTGCAGCTGCGCGTCGAACGACCCGCGCGCGTCCCACGCGCCGACGGCGAGCGAGCCGAGCGCCAGGTCCTCGGTGCCGGTGTTCGTCACCTCGAGCCCACCGACGACGTAGCCGCCGACCCGGTGCACCTGCTCGATCCGCACGTCGAAGGTGCTGTCGCCGTCGACGACGGAGACACCGGTCGCCCCGGGGGCGACGGGCCCCTGCGGGTCGGGCAGCGCGCCGGTGGTCGGGGCGTCCGTGGCCCGGGCGTCGTCGGTCGGCGCGTCGCCGGTCGGCACGAGCACGAGCTCGACACGGCGGTTGAGCGCCCGCTCCGCCTCGCCCGTGCCGGCCACCGCGGGCTCGTCCTCCCCCCGGCCCTCGACGGAGACGTCGAACGCCGACAGGTCGACGAGCGCGCCGATGCGGTCGCGGACCGTCGCGGCCCGGCGCTGCGACAGGTCGAGGTTGTACGCCGGCTCCCCCTGGTCGTCGGTGTGGCCGACGACGGTGAGCGTGCCGCCCTCGTGGGCGGCGACCTGCTCGGCGGCGGCGCGCAGCGCGGTGTCCGCCTCCGGCGCGAGCTGGTCGGAGTCGAACGCGAAGAGCACGTCCGATGACACGGCGACCGCCACCTGCTCGGTGGTCTCCCGCGTGCGCACCTGGCCCCCGAGCTGCTCGGTGTACGCCTCGAGCGGGTACCGCACCGGCTCGGCGACCGGCTCGTCGACGAGCTCGGCCGGCGGGACGGTGAGCACGCCGGCGTCCGCCGCGGCGACGACGGGGACGTCGGGCACCCATCCGGCGGAGGGCAGCAGCACGTCGACGGTGCTCGCGTCGACGACGGGGAAGGCCGCGTAGAGGACCGTCACGTCCTCCCCCGCGGCGGCCTCCGCGGCGTCCGTCGCGGGCCCGCCCGGCGACCCGTTGCGCGTCGCCAGCGACACCCCACGGTCCGCGGTCCGCAGGACCGGCATGACGGTGCCGGCCTCGAGGTCGACGAGCCGGGCTCCGTTGGGACCGATGTCCGCGGCGCCGCCGAAGACGTGCCAGTACTCGGACATGAGCGCCGAGTACCCGACGGGGGCCGCCAGCCGCAGCACCGCGACGTCGTCGTGGACCGCCAGCGGCCCGACCTCGAGGTCGACGGCCTGCCCCTCGATCACGGTCCCGACGACGACCGGGGCGACCGGCGCGGCGCTCGCGGTGGCCGAGGCGGTCGGCGCGCCGCTGTCCCCGGGGGCCGGGGTGTCCCCGCCGCCCGTGCACCCCGTCACGGCCAGCGCTACCGCCACCGCTCCGACCAGCGCGTTCCTCGTCCTGCGCACGTGCACTCCTGTCGCTCGGCCGCCACCGGTGCGACACCCTAGGTCATGGGAGGGCATACCGGACGTGCCGGACCGGCGCGCGTGGCCGGGTGCACCCGTCCGGACGAGTCCGGGGACACGTGCCGGGACGGTCAGAGCTTGGTGACCGGGGAGTACCGCAGCAGCAGCCGCTTGGTGCCGTGGCTGCCGAAGTCGATCTTCGCGACGGCGTTGTGGCCGGCGCCCTCGGTCGCCACGACGGTGCCGAGACCGTACGCGTCGTGGGTGACCTTGTCCCCGACCTCGAGGTCCGGGGCCTCGCCGCGGGGCGTCGCCGAGCCGAACGACGCACCGGTGCGCGGCAGCGGCTCGCGCTTCTCCGTGCGCACCGGCCCGCTGCTCGACCCGGACGAGCCGCGCTCGCCCCACGAGGACCCGCCCCGGTTCCCGCCGGCACCGAAGCCCGAGCCCCAGCCGCCGCGCAGCCGCGACGTCGAGGACTCCCGGCGGCGCCAGTCGACGAGCTCGTCGGGGATGTCGTCGAGGAACCGGCTCGGCGGGAACTCGTTCGGCACGCCCCACGCGGTGCGCACGGCGGCCCGCGAGACGTAGAGCCGCTGGCGGGCGCGCGTGAGGCCGACGTAGGCCAGCCGCCGCTCCTCGGCGAGCTGGTCGGGGTCGGCGAGCGAGCGCATGTGCGGGAAGGTGCCGTCCTCCATGCCCGTGAGGAAGACGACGGGGAACTCCAGGCCCTTGGCGGTGTGGAGCGTCATGAGCGTGACGACGCCCGCGTCGCGCGCCGCGGCGGCGGTCTCGGCGTCGTCGGCGCCGTCCGGGACGGGGATCTGGTCGGAGTCCGCGACGAGGGACACCCGCTCGAGGAAGTCGGTGAGGTCGCCGTCGGGGTCGGACTGCTCGAACTCGGCGGCGACGGCGTGCAGCTCGGCGAGGTTGTCGACGCGCGAGCCGTCCTGCGGGTCGTCGCTGCCGCGCAGCGTCGCGAGGTAGCCGCTGCGGTCGAGCGCGGCGCCGAGCACCTGGGCCGGCCCGGCGCCCGAGGCGGCGAGGTCGCGCAGCTCGTCGAGCATCGCGGCGAACGCACGCATGCCGGTGAGCGCCCGGGTGCCGAGGCCCGGCACCTCGTCGAGGCGCGTGAGCGCGGCACCGAACGAGATGCGCTCCCGCTCGGCGAACGCCGCCACCATCGCCTCCGAGCGCTCCCCCAGCCCGCGCTTGGGCTCGTTGAGGATGCGGCGGGTGCTGACGTCGTCGTCGGGGTTGGCGACCGCCCGCAGGTAGGCGATCGCGTCCTTGATCTCCTTGCGCTCGTAGAAGCGCGTGCCGCCGACGACCTTGTACGGCAGACCGACGCGGACGAGCACCTCCTCGAGCGCACGGGACTGGGCGTTGGCCCGGTAGAAGATCGCGACGTCGCCGGGGCGCACGCCGTCGGAGTCGCCGAGGCGGTCGATCTCCTCGGCGACGAACCGCGCCTCCTCGTGCTCGGTGTCCGCGACGTACGCGACGATCTGCGGCCCCGCGCCGGAGTCGGTCCACAGCCGCTTCGGCTGCCGGCCCGGCACCTTGGAGACGACGGCGTTCGCGGCCGAGAGGATCGTCTGCGTCGAGCGGTAGTTCTGCTCGAGCAGGATCGTCGTCGCGTCGGGGTAGTCGGCCTCGAACTCGAGGATGTTGCGGATCGAGGCGCCGCGGAACGCGTAGATCGACTGGTCGGCGTCACCGACGACGGTGAGCTCGCCGCGCCCGACGCCGCCCTGGTCGCCGGCACGCTCCCCGACACCGGTGAGCTCGCGCACGAGCACGTACTGCGCGTGGTTGGTGTCCTGGTACTCGTCGACGAGGATGTGCCGGAACCGGCGCCGGTAGTGCTCGGCCACCTGCGGGAACGCCTGGAGCAGGTGGACGGTGCGCATGATGAGGTCGTCGAAGTCGAGGGCGTTCGCCTGCTGCAGCCGCTGCTGGTAGCGGGTGTAGACCTGCGCGAGGACGGTGTCGAACTCGTCGGCGCGGCCGCCGCCGTTGCTCGCGGCGAACGCGTCGGGGTCGACGAGCTCGTCCTTGAGCGCGGAGATCTTGTGGCCGAGCGCCTTGGCCGGGTAGCGCTTCGGGTCGAGCTCGAGCTCGCGGGCGACGAGCGTGAGCAGACGCTGGGAGTCGGCCTGGTCGTAGATGGAGAAGCTCGTGCGCAGGCCCAGGGTCGCGGCCTCGCGACGCAGGATGCGCACGCACGCGGAGTGGAACGTCGACACCCACATGCGCTGCGCGGAGGGCCCGACGAGCGCCTCGACGCGCTCACGCATCTCCGCGGCGGCCTTGTTCGTGAACGTGATGGCGAGGATCTCGCCCGCGCGGGCACGGTGCGTGGCAAGCAGGTGGGCGATGCGGTGCGTGAGCACCCGGGTCTTGCCCGAGCCGGCACCGGCGACGATGAGCAGCGGCCCGCCGGCGTGGAGCACCGCGGCGCGCTGCTGCGGGTTGAGGCCCTCGAGGAGGGCGGCGGCGCGTCGCTCGTCGGCGGCACGCTGCTGCGCGGCCTCCGCGTCGAGGCGCGCACGGTCCTCGGCGGCACCGGGGTCGACGTCGTCGTCGCGCGGCGGGACGACGAGCGGCAGACCGGAGGACTCACCGGCGTGCGAGCGCGAGCGCGCGGCACCGGGGAGGGGGAACGAGAGGCTATCGAACAGCGACGTCATGGCAGCACCAGCCTAGGCGTCCCGACCGACATCCCCGGCCAGTGGGGTGAGGCGCCCGGGCGGCGCGACGACGCGCCGCCCGGACGTGCCCGTCACCAGATGACGGCGAGGCCGACGTTGACGACGACGAGCCCGGCGATGGCGCCGAGCAGGCCGGTCGTGACCTTCTCGGGGCGACGACGTGCGACGACGACGAGCGCCGTGACGACGAGCGCGATGACGAGCTTGACCGCGATCTTCACGTGGTTGGCGTCCGAGCCGAGCAGGCCGGTGAGGACGACGCCGGTGACGAGGGCGGTGAGGATGCCGTGGAAGGCACCGGGGGTGAGCGTCTTGCTCTTCATCCCCGCCAGGGCCCCTCCGAAGACCATCGCCCATCCGAGCAGGTGGAGTACAAGAAAGATCCCGTGAACGGTGTCCATCGCGACATGCTAGGGGATGTCGACACGGTGTCGGATACCTGGGCACGCTCGCCCGGCGTGAGACTCGCCACGCCGGACGCCCCGCGGGCCGGCCGTCACAGCAGCCGGCGCGCCGCCGCCCAGCGGGTGAGCTCGTTGCGGTTCGAGAGCTGCAGCTTGCGCAGCACCGCGGAGACGTGGGTCTCGACGGTCTTCACCGAGATGAAGAGCTCGCCGGCGACCTCGCGGTAGGTGTACCCGCGCGCGATGAGCCGCATGACCTCCCGCTCGCGTGCGGAGAGCCGGTCGAGCTCGTCGTCACCGGTCGCGACGTCGCCGGCCGCGGCACCGAAGGCGTCGAGCACGAAGCCCGCGAGGCGCGGCGAGAAGACCGCATCACCGCCCGCGACGCGCACGACCGCGTCCGTCAGCTGCTCGGGGTCGATCGCCTTCGTCACGTAGCCGCGGGCACCCACGCGGATGACCGCGACGACGTCCTCGGCGGCGTCGGAGACCGACAGCGCGAGGAAGCGCGTGCTGCCGAGGTCCGCGCACCGGCGCACGACCTCGGCACCCCCGCCGCCGTCGCCGCCGGGCAGGTGGACGTCGAGCAGCACGACCGGGGGCGCGAGCTCGTGGACGACGCGGACCGCCTCGTCGACGTCCGCGGCCTCCCCCACGACCCGGACCCGCTCCCCGAGGGACGCCTTCACCCCCGTCCGGAACATGTGGTGGTCGTCCACCAGCACCACGTCGACCGGTTCGCTCACGTGTCGCGCTCCTCGTCCTCGTCGGTCCCGCCGGCCGCGCCGACAGGCATGATCAGGTGCACCTCGGTGCCCCGCTCGGGGCTGCTCGTCACGCGCGCGGTCCCGCCGCGGCGGCGGACGCGACCCATGATCGACTCCCGCACGCCGAACCGGTCGGTGCCGACGGCCTCGAGGTCGAAGCCGTCGCCCCGGTCGCGCACGAACACCTCGACGACGTCCGGCCCCACCTCGAGGTAGAGCGACACCGGCGGACGGCCGTGGACGACGGCGTTGACGAGCGCCTCCCGGGTCGCCTGCAGCAGCGCACGCGTCGCCGGGTCGGGGACGCGGTCCCCGACGACGACGACGTCGACCGCGACGGGCTCACCACCGGGGCCGGACCTGGTGTCCTCCACCTCGGCGACGACCTGGCGCAGCGCCGCGACGAGCGAGGTGCCGGGCTCCTGGCGGTCGTCGTAGAGCCACTCGCGCAGCTCGCGCTCCTGCGCACGTGCCATGCGTGCGACCTCGCCGGGCTCGTCGGCACGCTTGCGGATGAGGGCGAGGGTCTGGAGCACCGAGTCGTGCAGGTGCGCGGCGATGTCGGCACGCTCGGCCTCGCGGGCGCGCGCCGCCCGCTCGTCCCCGAGCTCGCGGACGAGCCGCAGCCACCACGGCGCGAGCACGAGCCCGACCCCGAGCAGGACCGCCAGCGCGGCGACCGCCGACTGCAGGAGGAGCACCGGCTCGACCTCACGGCCCAGCAGGCGCCCGGAGACGAGCAGCACCCCCGCCGCCGCGAGCAGCCCGCCGCCGATGAGGCGGAGCACGCTGATGCGTCGCCCGCCCGACCGCCCGCGCTGCACCGCGTCGAGCTGGCTCCAGGCGAGCGCCACGCCGACGAGCGCGAGCAGCACGGGCAGCACCCACGCGGCCCCCACCTCGGCACCGATGCGGATGCCGACGAGGACGACCGCGGCGAGCACGAGCAGCCCGCCGAGCAGGAGCTCCGTCCACGGCACCCGACGTCCGGGGCCGAGCAGGTCCTGCCGGCGCGCGAGCCGCTGGAGGTTGCTCGGGCGGTCCTGCGCGGCGGCGTCCGCGGGGTCGCCGACCGGCACGGTGAGCCAGAGGAACCCGTAGAGCACGAGCCCGACACCGGCGAGCGGCACGAGCGCGACGAGGGCGATCCGCAC
>JAEXEM010000026.1 GCA_023401045.1 Actinomycetes bacterium | reverse complement strand
GCAGGGGGGGGGGGGGCGGGGGCCGGCCACGACGCTCCCCGCGCGCCGGGTCCCGGGGACGAGGGTGGGGGCGTCCGTCTCGGACGCCCCCTCCGGTGCGTGGCGGGTGAGGGATTCGAACCCCCGTAGGCGTTGCCAGCTGATTTACAGTCAGCCCCCTTTGGCCACTCGGGTAACCCGCCAAGGGATGCACACCCACGGTCCGCGCCCTGCCTCGCGAGAAGCGGTGCCGGTGCGTCCGCGTGAGCGGCGTGCGGATGGAAGGATAGCAAGTCCGAGAGGGAGCTCGTGCCACCGGTGCGCGACGTGGACGTCCGGCGCCCCGCGCCGACGTCCGGGACGGGCCGGTGCCGGCTCCCTCCGCCGGACCGGAGAGGCGCCCCGACGCGGGCGCCGGGAGGGAGCAGCATGGCGAGCGAGTCGTCGTTCGACGTCGTCAGCAAGGTCGACCGCCAGGAGGTCGACAACGCGCTGAACCAGGCCGCGAAGGAGATCGCGCAGCGGTACGACTTCAAGGGCGTCGGGGCGTCCATCTCGTGGAGCGGGGACAGCGTCCTCATGGTCGCGAACTCCGCCGAGCGCGTGCTCGCGGTGCTCGACGTCTTCCAGTCCAAGCTCATCAAGCGGAACATCTCGCTCAAGGCGCTCGACACCGGTGACGGCGAGCCCAAGCCGTCCGGCAAGGAGTACCGCCTCGCCGCCTCCATCAAGGAGGGGCTGAGCAGCGAGGTCGCGAAGAAGCTCGCGAAGATCGTCCGCGACGAGGGCCCCAAGGGCGTGAAGACGCAGATCCAGGGCGACGAGCTGCGCGTCTCGGCGAAGAGCCGCGACGACCTCCAGGCGGTCATCGCGCTGCTCAAGGGCGCGGACGTCGACGCCGCGCTGCAGTTCGTCAACTACCGCTGAGACCCGCACGCGCACCGGCCCGGTGCCGACCGTCGAGACGGTCCGGCACCGGGCCGGTGCGCGTGGGGGGTGCGCCGCGTCAGTACCGCGTGATGCCGCCGCCCGCCATCGACTCCAGCCGCGCGATGCGGTCGACCATCGGAGGGTGCGTCGCGAACATCCGGCCGATGCCGGCACCACGGAACGGGTTGGCGATCATGAGGTGCGAGACGTCGACGAGCTCGCGCTCCTGGGGCAGGGGCCGCGCCTGCGTCCCGGCGTCGAGCTTGCGCAGCGCCGACGCGAGCGCGAGCGGGTCGCCCGTGAGACGCGCACCGTCCTCGTCGGCGTCGTACTCGCGGGTGCGGGAGATCGCGAGCTGGACGAGCGTCGCGGCGAACGGCGCGAGCAGCGCCATGAGCAGACCCGCGATCGGGTTGCCGCCCTCGCGACGGTCGCCACCGCCGAAGAAGAGCGCGAACTGCGCGAGCGAGGTGATGACGCCCGCGACCGCCGCGGCGATCGACGACGTGAGGATGTCGCGGTTGTAGACGTGCATGAGCTCGTGCCCGAGGACGCCGCGCAGCTCGCGCTCGTCGAGGATCTGGAGGATGCCCTCGGTGCAGCACACCGCCGCGTTCTGGGGGTCACGCCCGGTGGCGAACGCGTTCGGGGCCATCGTCGGCGAGACGTAGAGCCGCGGCATCGGCTGGCGCGCGGCTGTCGAGAGCTCGCGCACGATCCGGTACATCGCCGGCTGCTCGAGCTCGCTCACCGGGCGGGCGCGCATCGCGCGGATGGCGATCTTGTCGGAGTTCCAGTAGCTGTACGCCGTCATCGCCAGGCCCGCGAGCGTGAAGATCCACAGGTACTGCCCGCCGCCGACGAGCCAGCCGATCCCCAGCAGCACCGCCCAGAGCACGCCGAACAGCGCCGCGGTCTTGAGCCCGTTGTAGTGCCGGTGCCCCATGTCGTCCCTCGTCCTCCCCACGGCGGGCGTCCACCGCCCGTCCGCACACCGACAACGTCCGGGCGGTGCGTGCCGTTCCCCGGACGGCTGCCGCACCCGTGCCCGACGCGCTCGTATCCTTGCCCCGCCGCGCCACGCGGCGCCCCGTCCCCCGCACGATCCCGGAGTCCCCCCATGCGCCGCACCACCCGCCTGTCCTCGCTGGCCCTCGTCGCCGCCCTGGCGCTCGCGGCGTGCGCCCCGGCCGACGGGGCCACGGACGACGCCACGGCCGACGGCGCTCCCGCGACCGTCACCGAGGGCGTCCTCACGTTCGCGACGTCCGACCCGGCCTACGAGCCGTGGGTCGCCGGGAACGACCCGGCGAGCGGCGAGGGCTTCGAGGCTGCCGTCGCCTACGCGGTCGCCGAGGAGATGGGCTACTCGAAGGACGAGGTCGTGTGGGTGACCGCGAGCTTCGACCAGATCATCGCGCCGGGCGCGAAGAAGTTCGACGTCGCGATCAACCAGGTGTCGATCAGCGACGAACGCCGGGCGAACCTCGACTTCTCCTCGGCCTACTACACGACGTCCCAGGCGGTCGTCACCCTCGCCGGCTCGCCCTTCGCCGAGGCCACGACGATCGCGGAGCTCGCCGGTGCGCGCATCGGCACGATGGTCGGCACGACGAGCCTCACCGCGGCGCGCGACATCATCGCGCCGACGACGGACGTCCAGGTCTTCAACGACAACGACCAGGTGAAGCAGGCCCTCACCGCGGGCCTCGTCGACGCGATCGTCGTCGACCTGCCGACGGCGCTCTACATCACGGCGGCCGAGCTCGAGGACGGCGTCCTCGTCGGCCAGCTCCCGCAGAGCGCGGGCGGCGACGAGTTCGGCCTCGCGCTCGACAAGGACTCGGCCCTCACCGCCGCCGTCACCGCCGCGGTCGACGCGCTGCGCGAGGACGGCACGCTCGCCGACCTCGAGGCGACCTGGCTCACCGACGCGGCCGGCGCGCCCGTCCTCGGGTGACGACCCCCTGGCAGCCGTCGGCGGTCCAGCGCGAGCGGGACGCCTACCGCCGCTCGCGTGCCCGCCGCTCGACGGCCGCGGCGCTCGTCTCGACGCTCGCGCTCGGCGTCGTCGTCGTCCTCGGCGTGCGGGCCACCCCGGGGTGGCCCCGGGTCAAGGCGTCGTTCCTCGACCTCGACGTCGCCGTCGCGTCGCTGCCGGCCGTGCTCGAGGGGCTGTGGCTCAACGTGCGCGTCATGGCGGTGTGCGCGGTGCTCATCGTCGTCGTCGCGCTCGCGCTGGCGCTCGCCCGCACGCTGCGGGGGCCGGTCTTCCTGCCGCTGCGGCTGCTCGCGACGGCGTACGTCGACGTGTTCCGCGGGCTGCCGCTCATCCTCGTCCTGCTGCTCGTCGGGTTCGGCCTGCCGGGCCTGCGCCTGCAGGGCGTCCCGACGTCGGCGGTCGTGCTCGGCGGGCTCGCGCTCGTGCTCACGTACTCGTCGTACGTCGCCGAGGTGTTCCGGGCGGGCATCGAGTCGGTCCACCCCTCGCAGGTCGCGGCCGCCCGCTCGCTCGGCCTCAGCCGCGGGCGGACGATGCGGCACGTCGTGCTGCCGCAGGCCGTGCGCCGGGTCGTGCCGCCGCTGCTCAACGACCTCGTGTCGTTGTCGAAGGACTCCGGGCTCATCTCGATCCTCGGGGCCGTCGACGCCGTGCGGGCCGCGCAGATCGCCACCGCGACGAACGCGAACTTCACGCCGTACGTCGTCGCCGGCGTGCTCTTCGTCCTCCTGACGATCCCGCTCACCCGGGTGACCGACGCGCTCGCGCGACGCTCGGGGTGGCTGGGCGCGCAGAGCGGGCTCGCCGGCGCGGGGGTCATGCGATGACCGCCCCGCAGAGCCCGCCGGCGTCCGGGGGCCCGCTGCTGTCCGTGCGGGGGGTGCGCAAGGCCTTCGGCGACCACGTCGTCCTCGACGACCTCTCGCTCGACGTGCAGGCGCACCAGGTCGTCGTCCTCATCGGCGCGTCCGGGTCCGGCAAGTCGACGCTGCTGCGCTGCATCGACCTGCTCGAGGACGTCGACGACGGCGTCATCGAGCTCGAGGGGCAGGACATCACCGACCCGCGCCTCGACGCCGACGCCGTGCGCGCCCGCATGGGGATGGTCTTCCAGGCGTACAACCTCTTCCCGCACCTGCGCGTCCTCGACAACGTCACGCTCGCCCCGCGCCTCGTGCACGGCACGCCGCGCGCCGAGGCCGAGACGGCGGCGATGGCCGTGCTCGAGCGGATCGGCCTGGCGGGCAAGGCCCGGGCGTTCCCCGACGAGCTGTCCGGCGGCCAGCAGCAGCGTGTCGCCATCGCGCGGGCGCTCGTCACGCGGCCGGCCGTGCTGCTCCTCGACGAGGTGACGAGCGCGCTCGACCCCGAGCTCGTCGGCGAGGTGCTCGACCTGCTCGGCGAGCTCAAGCAGACCGGGCTGACGATGGTGCTCGCCACTCACGAGATGACGTTCGCGCGGGAGGTCGCCGACGAGGTGTGCTTCCTCCACGAGGGCCGGGTGCACGAGCGCGGGCCCGCGGCGCAGGTGCTCGGCGACCCCGTCGAGGCACGCACCCGGGAGTTCCTGCGGCGCATGACGCCCTGACGGCGCTCTGCCCCACGTCCTGACGGCGCTCTCCCCGGCCCTGCCCGTGCCGGGGGGCGCCGTCAGTCGGCGGCCGGGATGCGCCCGAGGGAGATGGCGACCATCTCCTCGCGCGGGACGAGCTTGACGCGCTCACGGCCGTGCGGCTCGCCGAGGGACCTCTCGTACGCGTCGAGGAGCTCCCAGCCGGACCAGTCGATGACGTCGACACCGCGCTGGGCGAGGAAGTCGAGGACGGCCTGCGGGTCGCGCTCGGTGGCGGTGCGGAACGCGTCGCCCGCCTCGGTGGCGTCCTCGCCGAGGTGGCGGATCGTCTCGGAGGCGTCCGACTTCGTGTGGCCGATGAGGCCGACCGGACCACGCTTGATCCAGCCGGTCGTGTAGACCCCGGGCAGCGGCGAGCCGTCGACGTCGATGACCCGGCCCTCGCGGTTGGGGATGACACCGGCGACCTCGTCGAACGGGATGTCGACGAGCGGGGAGCCGAAGTACCCGACGGCGCGGTAGACGGCCTGGACGGGCCAGTCCTCGTACGTCCCGGTGCCGGTGACGTTCCCGTCCCCGTTGAGGGCCGTGCGCTCGGTGCGCAGCGCGACGACCTTGCCGTCCTCCCCGAGCACCTCGACGGGCTTGTGGAGGAAGTGCAGGTGGATGCGGCGCGAGGCGGTGAGGTCCTCGGGCTCCTTGAGCGTCCAGTCGGTGAGGGTCTTGACGACCTGCTTCGTCTGGTTGCTCGAGTGGATCGCGGCCATCGAGCCCTCGTCGAACTCGAAGTCCTCGGGGTAGACGACCGTGTCGACGTCCGGGACGTGACCGAGCTCGCGCAGCTCGAGCGGCGAGAACTTCGCCTGCGCCGGGCCGCGGCGGGCGAAGACGTGGACGTCCGTCACCGGGTTCTGCTTGAGGATCTCGTAGACGTTCGCCGGGACCTCGGTCGGCAGCAGGTCGTCCGCGTGCTTGGCGAGGATCCGCGCGACGTCGAGCGCGACGTTGCCCGCGCCGATGACGGCGATCTGCTGCGCCTCGAGCGGCCAGGTCCGCGGCACGTCCGGGTGCCCGTCGTACCAGGAGACGAAGTCCGCGGCACCGTAGGAGCCCTCGAGGTCGATGCCGGGGATCGGCAGCTCGGCGTCGCGGATGGCGCCGGTGGAGAAGATGACCGCGTCGTAGAACGTCCGCAGGTCGTCGAGCTTGAGGTCGGTGCCGTAGTCGACGTTCGCGAGCAGCCGGATGTCGCCGCGCTCGAGCACCTTGTGCAGCGCGACGATGATCTGCTTGATGCGCGGGTGGTCGGGCGCGACGCCGTAGCGCACCAGCCCGAACGGCGCGGGCAGCCGCTCGAAGAGGTCGATGCTCACGTCGAGGTCGGTCTTCGACAGGATGTCGGCGGCGTAGATGCCGGCCGGGCCGGCGCCGACGATCGCGACGCGCAGGGTCGTGGTGCTCACGGGACCTGATGCCTTCCGCTGTGGGGAGCGCTCGGACGCCGGGCGCTGCCGAGCCGCTGCCGGCCGAGCGCCTCGCCGTCGGCGCGAGAGCAGTGCGGCGACAAGTCTAGGACGTCGGGCCCGACTCGCTCGACGTCCACCTCACGATACGGACGATCCAGCATGCGGACGGACGATCCGGGCGCCCGCGGTGGCGTCGTCCGGCGCCCGGCGCGAACTACAGTCACGGGGTGGACGCCCCCTCCCCCGGCCGACGCGGCGGCCTCGTCGCCGGCGTCGCCGCCTACCTCCTGTGGGGCGCACTGCCCCTGTACTTCCCGCTGCTCGAGCCCGCCGACCCCGTCGAGATCATCGCCCACCGCGTCGTGTGGTCGCTCCTGCTGTGCCTCGTCCTCCTGCTCGCCACCCGGACGTGGGGCGCGTTCACGGCCCTGCTGCGCGACGGGCGCGTCCTGCTGCCCCTCGGGGTCGCCGCCGTGCTGCTCGCGGTCAACTGGCTCGTCTTCGTCCACGGCGTGACGACGGGGCACGTCGTCGACGCCGCGCTCGGCTACTTCATCAACCCGCTCGTCACCGTCGCGCTCGCGGTCGTCGTGCTCGGCGAGCGGCTGCGCGCCGTCCAGTGGGTCGCGGTGGGCTTCGGCGCCGCCGCCGTCGTCGTCATCACCGCCGGGTACGGCCGGCTGCCGTGGATCGCGCTCGTCCTCGCCGGGTCCTTCGGCACGTACGGCCTCATCAAGTCCCGCCTCGGGCCGCGCGTCGCCGCCCTGCCGGGGCTGGCCGCCGAGACCGCGCTGCTCACGCCGGTCGCGGTCGCCTACCTCGTGTGGCTGCACGTCGTCGGCGCCGGCACGTTCGCGCCCGACCTGCACGGCCTCGCCCTCGTCGGCACCGGGGTCCTCACCGCCGTGCCGCTGCTGCTCTTCAACTCCGCGGCACGGCGGCTGCCGCTGTCGACCGTCGGTCTGCTGCAGTACCTCGCACCGGTCCTCCAGCTCGCCATCGGCGTCCTCGTCGCCGGGGAGGAGATGCCGCCGGCGCGGTGGTGGGGCTTCGGGCTGGTGTGGGTCGCGCTCGTCGTCCTCTCGGTCGACGGCCTGCGTC
>JAEXEM010000458.1 GCA_023401045.1 Actinomycetes bacterium | reverse complement strand
CGACGAGGGTGCGCACCGCGGCGCCCGCTGCCGCCACGTCACCCCCGCGCGCGAGCGCACTCGCCGCCACCAGCGCCGACGTCACGACGAGCAGCAGCACGCCGAGGCCGGCGCGCACGACGCGCGTCGGGCGGGGTGAGCGTTCCTCGAGCTCGTGGTCACCCGCGGTGAGGGTCGGGACGAGGCACATCGCGACGACGAAGGACGTGACCGCCGCCGTCGCGGCCTCGAGCTCCCCGCCCCGCAGCTGTGGCGTGGGCACCGTCGCCGGGAGCAGCGAGGCGATGGCCGTTATCCCTGTGGCCGCGAGCAGGGCCGGAGCGATCAGCCGCCGCGTGCACCACGTCGCGACGACGCGGTCAGCACGCACGGAGACGCCGCAGGGTCGCGTCCAGGTCGTCCGTCGGGCCCGCCTCGACGGCGCCGAGAAGCGCGTCGTGCACCTCCCCGAGGATCGACAGGTCGTCGGCCGCCGCCGTGCACGCCGCGGCCCACCTCTGCGCGTACGCGGCCACCATCTGCCCGCGGAGATCCGTCTCGTCGACGTAGGCGGGCGCCATCTCCACGACGACGGTGGTGTCGTCGGACGCCAACCCGTGCTGGGCGAACCGGAGGTCGGCGGTCTCGCCCGCCCCCTCCACGGCCGCGCGGACCCGCTGCTCGGCAGCCGCCATGACCGGCAGCGTCCCCCGCGAGCCGGCCCACACGCAGACGCGCCCGTCGGCGGAGCAGACCGAGCCCGACGGGTCGGGACGGGCGAAGCCGTTCGGCGTCCACCCCGACGCCACGAGCCCCGCGGACACGACGACGGCGGCGACGGGCAGCAGGATCGACCCGACGCGCGGGCGCGCCACGTGCAGCCGCGCACCGAGCACCACCATGAGGGCCGCCCCCGCGGTCGCCGTGACAGCGAGGCAGTAGGCGGTGAGCACGAGGAGCGGGCGAGGGGCGGGAACGAGGTTCGGGAACCATGTCTGGTCGACGAACGGCGCGACGAGCTGCTGCAGCTCGGGCCGCGCGGACAGGGCCACCTCCCCGGCGAGGAGTGTGGCCGCGTACGGCGCCGGGGCGGCGATGACGACCCCGAAGGGCGTCCGCAGCACCGCTCCCACCGCAGCTGCCACCGCGTAGCACGACGTCGCCGCGGCCAGCCCGAGCAGCGTCAGCGGCCACGCCGAGAGCAGCGACGACGCCCCGAGCGTCGCGCTCCGGCCGTACGCGACGAGGTGGACCAGCAGCAGCGCGCCGACGAGCCACACGAGGTCGCCCCCGGCGGAGCCGAGGACGACACGTGGCGGCGACGGCACGCTCCGACGCAACGTGTACCCGCGGTCGCTCACCCAGCGGACGCCGGCGAGGTAGCCCACCACCGCGAAGAGGCAGCCCCCGACGGCGAACGACACGACCGAGAGGAAGAGCCCCGTGTCCGGCGTCGACCCGAGCCACCGGCTGGTCGCGGGCGTCTCGGCGACGACCAACGCGGAGACGGCCGCCGTGAGGAGCAACGCGGCCGCGGGCGCGCCGGACACCGCCGCGGCGTCGAGCACCTCCCGCAGCCGAGGCGTCACCGCCTGCCCCCGAGCAGCTGCCGGACCGTGAGCGCACCGTCGCCGGTGACCGAGTCGACGAGTCGTCCGTCGTGCAGGACGTGGTACGCGGCGCCCGGGTACCTGGTGAGCTCGTCGTCGTCGTGGGAGGCGATGACGACGACCGCACCCGAGCCGAGCGCGGCCGTCACGACGTCCTGCACGGCGTCCCGGGCCTCGACGTCCAGACCGGACGTCGGCTCGTCGAGCAGGTAGACGTGCGGGCGGTTCGACAGCTCGACCGCGAGGCCGAGCCGCCGCTGCATCCCGCCGGAGAGGCGACTCGCACGTGCCTCGGCCCGCTCGGTGAGCCCCACCGTGGCGAGCACCTCGGCCGTGCGGGACTCGAGCTCGTCACCGGCGACGCCGCGCAACCACGCCCCGTAGCGCGCGAACGCCCAGACGCTCGCGCGCCCGCGGACCACGAAGTCCTGGTGGAGGTACCCCGACACGGCCCGGTACTCGCGCCACGCAGTCGCACCGGCGACCTCGGCGCCGTCGAGGCGGATCGTCCCCTCGCGCGGGCGTTCGAGCCCGGCGAGCACGCGCAGCAGGCTGCTCTTCCCGGAACCGTTCCGGCCCACGAGGAAGTGCACGCCGGCGGGGACCGCGAGACGGTCGATCGCGAGCGTGAACCCCGAGCGGCCGTACCGCAGGACGAGCCCGTCGACGTCGAGGCGATGGGTCTCGGGCATCTCGTCCGGGTCTCCCGATGGAGGGATGCAGCGTCTGCGCCGGCGACCGTGCCGCTGCGTCGAGGTGGTGGCGGCGACCCTAGCGCGACGCACGGCACCTTCGGGGCGGTTCGTCTGCACGCGCCATACGGCGTCGGCTCGGCGTCCGTGCTGCCCCGCCTCGCGCGGACCGTCCGCCGCCCTCCTCACGTCACGCCCGGGTCAGCCTGGGCCTGGAGCCTCAGCACCCGAGCAGCTCCCGCATCGCCCCCACCACCTCCTCCGGCGCTGCCTCCGCCATGAAGTGCCCCGCCCCGGTCGTCCGGTGGTCGAGGTCGTCCGCCCACGCCGACCACAGCCCCTGCCCGTCGTACCCGAGCGCCGCGCCCCAGTCCTGCTGGATCACCGTCACCGGCATCCCCAGCCGCCGCCCCTGCTCACGGTCCTCACGGTCGTGGACGACGTCGATCCCGGCGGACGCGCGGTAGTCGGCGACGATCGACGGGACGGCCTCGCGGCTCGCGCGCAGGTACTCGGCGCGGTGCTCGGCGTCGATGCCCGGACCCCAGCCGTCGAGGAAGGACCCGAAGAACGTGTCGGCGACGGCGGCGATCATCGGCTCGGGGACGCCGACGGGCTGGGCCATGAGGTAGAGGTGCCAGGCGACCTTCGCGTCGGCGCCGTGCAGGACGTCCCACATGTCGAGGGTCGGCAGGACGTCGAGGACGAGCAGGTGCGTGACGGCGCCCGGGTGGTCGAGGCCGGCGCGGATCGCGACGAGGGCGCCGCGGTCGTGGCCGGCGAGGGCGAAGCGCTCGTGACCGACGGCACGGGCCAGGGCGACGACGTCGGCGGCCATCGTGCGCTTGGCGTACGTGTGCTCGTCGGCCTCGGCGGGCTTGTCGCTCGCGCCGTAGCCGCGCAGGTCCGGGACGACGACGGTGTGGTCGCGCACGAGGTCCGCGGCGACGTGCCGCCACATGACGTGCGTCTGCGGGAAGCCGTGCAGCAGGACGACCGCCGGGCCGCTGCCGGCGACGGCGACGCTGAGCTCGACTCCGGGCGCGGTCTCGACGCGCTGGTAGGTGAAACCGGGCAGGGTGGGGGCCATGACGTGCTCCTTCTCGTCGGGTGCCCACCACCCTGCCGACGGCCGGTCAGCGCGCGATCAGCGGGCTAGCCTGCCGAGGTGACAGCGGTCGAGCTCCGGGTCCTCGGGCCGGTGACCGCAGCCGCCGGGGGCGAGGACCTGCCGTTGCGCAAGCCGCGCCTGCGGGAGCTGCTGGCGATGCTCGTGGCGGCGCACGGGCGCACCGTCAGCACGACGACGCTCGTCGAGGACCTGTGGGACGGGGCCGCTCCGGGCGGTGCCGTCGGGGCGGTCCGGACGTTCGTCGGGGAGCTGCGCCGCGCGCTCGAGCCCGACCGGCCGCCGCGGACACCCTCGCGCCTGCTCGTGACCACCCCGACCGGGTACGCGCTGCACCTGCCCGACGACGCGGTCGACGTGTGGCACGTCGAAGGGGCCGCCGCGACCGCACGTGACGCCGACCCCGTCACCGTCGTCCGGCTGCTCACCGACGCGCTCGCGCAGTGGCGGGGCGAGGCGTACGAGGACCTCGCCGACCGCCCCTGGGCGCACCTCGAGCGGGTGCGCGTCGCCGCGCTGCGGGCCGACCTCGTCGAGCGCCTCGCCGACGCGCTGCTCACCAC
>JAEXEM010000447.1 GCA_023401045.1 Actinomycetes bacterium | reverse complement strand
ACGCCGAGCAGCACCGCCGCGGCGTGGACGACGAGGAGGGCGCACGTCGCCGTGCGGACGGGGCCGAGGTGGCCGAGGGACCGGTCGACGACCCCCATCAGCGGCCGCACCGCGCGCGACCCGCGGGACCCGCGGCGCAGGGCGCCACGAGGACGGACGGCGACGGACGTGCGACTGACGTGGGCATGGGGGCCTCCGCGGGTGCCGGAACCGGCCGCACCGCACGACCGGACGCCCCCGGCCGCCCCCGGACGACCGGGGGCGCGTGACGGGAAGGCTAGGTCACCGCACGCCGGCGCGGCTGCTGGCCATCGCTTGCCCTAAACGGTTCAGCGCCGGGACGGGCGACCCGGGAGCTCCGTCCGGCGGCCCGCCGCACCGCACCCGTGGCGGCGGTGCCGGCGCGCGACCCCGCCGGTCTCAGCCGACGCGGTGGAGCCACCGCACCGGGGCGCCCGCACCCGCGTAGCGGAAGGGCTCGAGCTCGTCGTCCCACGCCTGCCCGAGCGCGAGGTCGAGCTCGGCGCGCAGCCGCTCCGGGTCGGCGGCGTGCTCGAGGGCCGCGCGGATGCGGTCCTCGGGCACCACGACGTTGCCGTGCACGTCCGTCGCCGCGTGGAAGATACCGAGCTCGGGCGTGTGGCTCCAGCGCGAGCCGTCGACGCCGGGGCTCGGTTCCTCGGTCACCTCGTAGCGCAGGTGAGCCCAACCACGCAGCGCGGAGGCGAGCCGCGCGCCGGAGCCGGGCTCGGCCTGCCACGAGAGCTCGGCCCGGTAGAAGCCGGGACCGGCGGGCTGCGGGGTCCAGTCGAGACTCACCCGGGCACCGAGCGCGTTGCCGGCGGCCCACTCGACGTGCGGGCACAGGGCGCGGGGTGCGGAGTGCACGAAAAGGACACCGCGGGTGATCGGACCAGCCATGTCGTCCTCCGGTGGGCTCGAGGGTCGCCTTCCCCAACGACCTCGTGTCCCGGACGTCCGACGCAGCGGTTCGCGCGGCGTGCTCGCGCCCAGGATGCCCCACCCATCGGCACAGGTCCAGCGGACATGCGGCGAACGGGGGACGAGATCACCGGCTCGCGGGCGTCGCGCGACCCGGAGCCGGGGCCCTCAGAGCTGATCGCGGATGGCGCGCATGGCCTTCTTGCGCACGGAGCGCTCGAGCCGGTCGAGGTAGAGCATGCCGTCGAGGTGGTCCACCTCGTGCTGCAGGCAGCGCGCCATGAGCTCGGTCCCCTCGACGACGACCTCCCGACCGTCGAGGTCGGTGCCGACGACACGCGCATACCAGGCGCGGTGCGTCGGGTACCACAGGCCGGGGACCGACAGGCAGCCCTCGTCGCCGTCCTGGTACTCGTCCTCCGAGAGCTCGACGATGACGGGGTTGAGGACGTACCCGATCTCGTCGTCGATGTTCCACGAGAACGCGCGCAGGCTCACGCCGATCTGGTTGGCGGCCAGACCGGCACGTCCGTCCATGTCGACGGTCTCGAGCAGGTCCTCGACGAGCGAGCGGACCCGGTCGTCGATCGTGGTGATGGGGTCGCACGGGGTGCGCAGGACGGGGTCGCCGACGGTGCGGATCTCACGCAGGGCCATGCCCTGATCCTTTCATGCGGTGGGCACCCGACCGCTCCCCGGCCGGGCACAGCACGACGCCGATGGTGACATCGTCACCATCGGCGTCGTGGGTGGTCGAGGGCGCCGCCGGGGCGGCGCCGGGAGATCACTCCCCGGAGCGCTGCTGCGGGACGCCCGTGAGGAGCTGACGCACCTCGGCCTCGTGGAACCGGCGGTGACCGCCGAGGGTCCGCACGGCCGACAGCTTGCCGGCCTGGGCCCAGCGCGTCACCGTCTTCGGGTCGACGCGGAAGAGAACGGCGACCTCGCCCGGGGTGAGGAGAGCGCCCTGCTGCAGGGGAGCGTCGTTCGCAGGCGTGTGAACAGCCATGGCTGGTACTCCTTGTCGTTCGGTAGCTCGGCTGACCCGGTGGGCCCCGTGGCTTTGCGTCCCCACCTCACGGCGGGTTTGCCCTTTGTCGCTGACACGACGACTATGCACCAAACTTGGACAACTGTGCAAGAACCGACGCGGTGCCAGATGTGTCCGACCCGGGTGAAACATCACCATGTGGGGAATCGGACCTTCCGTCACGGCTCACCGCGAAGCGCCCCGCCGAGGACCGCACCGAGGGCGCCCTGGGCTCCTGACCTGGGACTGCGCTTGCCAACCAAACGCCCACCCCTCGGACACCCCTCGGCGACGCGTCGCCCGGTTGCCCACGGCGTCGTGGCGGTCGCGTGACAGAAGTCACGGCGGACGGCCGGTGCTGTCTAGCGCGGCCCCCGGAGCCGGCGCGTCACATCCGCGCGAACCGTGCCCGCACGCCGCAGTAGAGGCCGAAGGCCACGAGCCCCACGGCGACCAGCCCGAGGAGCACCGGGCCCGCCGGAGCGTCGCGCAGCGTCTGGAGCGCGGCGTCGAGGCCGCCCGCCTCCCCCGGGTCCGCATGGAACGCCGCCAGGACGAAGAGGACGCCGACGACGCCCAGCGCCGCACCCTTGGCGACGTACCCGGCGAGGCCCGCGCGCTCCGCCCACCGGCCCGCGGCGCCGGCCGGCAGCCGGCGCAGGTCCTCGAGGAAGTCACGACGCCAGCCCTTGCGCACGTGGTGCGCGGCGACGACGAGCACGCCCAGCCCGGCGACGGCGACGAGCACCCGTCCCCCGGGCGCCTGCATGAGCCGACCGGTGAAGGACGACGTCCCGTCGGACGACCCGGCGCCCTGGAGCACCCCGAAGGCCGTCACCGCGAGCGCGAGGTAGAGCACCGCCTTCGCCCCGGCCTTCCCCCGGTCACCGGCGTCTCCCGCCGCGCCGCTCATCGCCGCTGCGGCCTGCCACGCCGCGAGCGCGACGAAGGCGACGGCCGACACCCAGAGGGTCACCGCCCCGAAGGGCGTCGACGCGATCTGCGAGAACGCGCCGGTCTGGTCCGTGCTGCCCGACCCGCCGCCGACGGCGAGCTGCACCGCCAGCAGGCCGATGAGCACGTGCACCAGACCGCTGGCCGCGTACCCCGCACGGGCCGCGACCTCCCACGCGCGTCGTCCGGACCCCGTGGCGATCGTCGTCACTGCCGCCTCCTCGTGGCACGGGCCCCCACCCGGCCGGTCCGCACCGGCGCCCGGAGGGATCGTGGCAGCAGTCCCGGCGGTCCGCACCCGCAGCGGCGACGGACCGGCCGACGGTGGGCCAGGTGGGGCTTGAACCCACGACCGACGGATTATGAGTCCGCTGCTCTGACCGACTGAGCTACTGGCCCGCGTGCCGCAGCCTACCGAGGCGCAGGACCCGCCCCGCGAGCGGTCCCGCAGGAACGGCGCACGGCACGGCTACGGTGGTGACGTGGCCCTGTTCTCCCGTCGCCGACGTCTGCCCGACCCCGTCCGCCGCGCGCTCGACCTGCGCGGTGACGCGGTCCTCGCCGCCGCTCCCCTCGTCGACGGCCGGTGGGTCGTGACGACGCGCCGCGCCCTCCACCTCGTGGGGACGGACGGGACGGTCCGCGTGCCGTGGGCGGACGTCGACCGTGGCTCGCTCGACGCGACCACGGGCACGCTCACGGTCCACTGGGTCAACGGGGCGAGCACCGACCTCCCGCTCGGGCCGGACTCCCCCGCGTGGGACCTCACGCAGTCCTTCCGCGAGCGCGTCCAGCAGTCGGTCGTCCACGTCGAGCACGTCAGCCTGCCGGGGTCCGGGGAGCGGGTGCGGGTCGCCCTGCGCCGTGACGAGGACGGCGCCCTCTTCACGCAGGTCATCGGGCCCGGCGACGTCGACCTCGCGGACCCGGGGGTGGCTCGGCAGGTCGCGCTCGCCGAACGGCGCGTGCGCGCCGAGGCGGGGCTCGCACCATGAGCCACGTCACGTGGACCGTGTCGGAGGCACCCCCGCGGGCCTGCTAGGGTTTTCCCCGCACGATCCCCCGTAGCTCAATTGGCAGAGCATTCGACTGTTAATCGAAGGGTTACTGGTTCGAGTCCAGTCGGGGGAGCATCGAGAAGGCCTTCGCCCCGCGTCACCGCGGGTCGGAGGCCTTCGTGCTACCCGCGGTCCCGCCGGGGGGCGCCGCGCGGCGGCCGGGCCGGCAGCCGGTGGAGGGTCACGTCGTGGACACCGCCGTCCCGGAGCGTGAGCGTGACGTACGTGCACGCCGGCTGGCGTCGGCGGTCCGTCGGCGAGCCGGGGTTGAGGAGCCGCAGGCCGCGCGGGGTGACGCTGTCCCACGGGACGTGGCTGTGGCCGAAGACGAGCAGGTCGAGGTCGGCGAACCGCGGGTCGGCGTCGACGCGCCGCTCCCGCCCGGCCGCCGGACCGGTCTCGTGGACGACGGCGAGCCGCACGCCGGCGACGACGGCACGCCCCACCTCGGGCGCCCGCACCACGAGGTCGTCGGGGTCGTTGTTGCCGTGGCACGCGAGCAGCCGCGACGCGCGCGCCTCCAGCCGGTCGAGCAGGTCGATGGACACCCAGTCCCCCGCGTGGACGACGAGGTCCGCGGCGTCGACCGCGTCCCACACCTGCGGCGGCAGGTCGCGGGCACGCGCGGGCACGTGCGTGTCCGCGAGGAGCAGCGTCCGGACCTCGGCCGCCCGGCCCGGCCCGGTGACGGGGGGCGGGACCTCGTGCGGCGGGCGACTCGGCATCGGGCCCCTCCCGCACCGCCGGGACGGGGTCGTGGACGGTGCACGCCCAGGGTGCCACGCACCCGGCCCACGGACCACGCCGAGCCCCGTGGAGAGCGCCGCCTCGAACCCCCTGGCAGGCCGCTGACCTGGGCAGACGTACGCCGCTCCGGCGGGGCTGGACGAACCGCCCCGGGAGCCTCACACTTACCTCACCCGCGCGCCCACGCGGGCCATCCCTCGCCTCATCCCCCGCTTCGCCATGCCCTCCTCCGGGGTGCGGCGGCTGCCCGCCGCCGACCGTCCGGGGACGCCGTGGTCCCCTCGTCGACCCCTGCCTCCACCCGTCGTCCGGCCCGTCTGGCCGGGGAAGGATGCGTCACCCGTGCTGCGCTCCGTGGCCGCCCACCTGTCGCTCGACGTGCACTCGCCGCTCGAGCTCCTGCTCTCCGTCGCGGTGGCCGACGGCCCGTTCGAGCGCAGCGAGCTGCTCGTGGCGCGCACCGACGACGAGCCGCTCGAGGTGAGCGAGATCAAGACGCCCCACGGGGGTCGGGTGCACCGCGTCCTCGCTCCCGCGGGACGTGTCGTCGTCGACTACCAGGCCACCGTCACGGGCCGGGCCGCGCCGCCGCCGGTCGAGGACGTCGACCTCCTCGAGTACCGCCGGCCGAGCCGGTACGCCGACTCCGACCGGCTGCTCGCGTTCGCACGCGACCAGTTCCGCGGGCTCGACGGCGGCCCGCTGCTCGACGCGGTCGTCGCGTGGGTGAGCGGGCACGTGACGTACCTGTCGGGCTCGAGCCTGCCGACCGACGGGGCGACCGACACGCTGCTCAAGCGACGCGGGGTGTGCCGCGACTTCGCGCACCTCGTCGTGGCCCTCCTGCGCGCGTGCGACGTGCCGGCCCGGGTCGTGTCCGTCTACGCACCGGGCCTCAAGCCCATGGACTTCCACGCCGTGGCCGAGGCGTACGTCGACGGCGGCTGGCACGTCGTCGACGCGACCCGGCTCGCGCCGCGCGGCTCCCTGCTGCGCATCGCGACCGGGCGGGACGCGACGGACACGGCGTTCCTCTCGTACTACGGCGGCGGTCTGCGGCTGCGGGCGATGACGGTGACGGCCGTGACGGACACGCGGCTCGAGGACGACGGCACGGGTCTCGTCCAGCTGCGCTGACGGTCGCGGCCGGCACCCCCGGGGGGAGGCGGCTCCGGGGGTGCGTCAGGCGCTCTCGCGCAGCGTCCGCCGACGGGCCTCGAGCTCGACGAGCTCACCGAGGAGCGCGCGCTGCTCGTCGGGGTCGGCGTCGGCGCCGAGGCGCTGCAGCCGGCCGCGGACGTCGGCGATCTGCCGTGTGAACCCGATCTCGACGAGCCGCATGACGACGCCGCGCACGTAGTTCGGCAGCGCGTCGGGGCGGTCCTCCGGCAGCGGGGCGACCGACAGCTCGGTGAGCAGGGCACGCACGGGCTCGGCCGCCTCCTCGAGGACGGCACCGACCCACGCACCCTCGCCGCCCTGGGCGACGATCTCACGGGCCCGCACGAGGCCCCCGGCGGCACGCACCGCCTCGTGGACGGCCCGGTAGGCCGGCGCCGTGCACGCGTCCGGGGCGAGGTCGTCGAACTCCGCCGGGACGAGCGTGGGCTGCTGGAGGACGACCTCGAGCGCGGTGCGCTCGACCTGCGCGACGGGGGCGCGCCGGTCGGGGGCCGCCATCCGCGCCACCGGCAGCGGTGCGGGTGCGGCGTCGTCCGGCGTGCGACGGGACTCCGCCGGACCGGGGCGGGA
>JAEXEM010000378.1 GCA_023401045.1 Actinomycetes bacterium | reverse complement strand
CCCCTGGACCTGCCGACGCCCGCCGTGGTGTACGGCGACGTCGTCCATCTGACGCTGTCGTTCCTCGTCGACCTCGACCGCACGCACCGTGCGCTCGTCGGGGAGGTCGTCCACGAGACCCTGGTCCGCAGGCTGCGCCGTGCGGCGGGCCACGTCTACTCGGTCGACGCCTCGGCCGCACCCGTCGCGGGCACGACGAGCAGCTGGACGTTCGCGCTCGACCCGCCCTCGCCCACGCTCGCCCGCGAGGTGCTGCGCGAGGCCGTCACGACGCTGCGCACGGTCGCGACCCACGGGCCGGACCCCGAGGTCCTCGCCCACGCCCGCGAGACGCTGGACGCCGAGCGTTCCCTGCACGACGCCCGGCGGGCCCGGCTGGTCGTCGCCGCCGAGGCCGACGCCCGCGGCGACGTCGCGCTCCCCCTCGACGACGACGACGACCTCGAGCTCGACGGCGACGCCGTGCGTGACGACGTCGCCGCACTCCTCGCGTCCCTGCTCGTCGTCTTCCCGGCGGGCCTCGTCGACGACCCGGACGCGGCGGACCGTCTCGAGCACGAGCTCGGTCTGACCCTGCGCACACCGCTGCGGTCGTACGCGGGCATGTCGCGCACGCAGATCATGACCGACCTCCTGGGCGGCGGCACGCGGACCGGGCTGACGTCCGCCCTCGTCACCTCGGGCGGGACCTTCCACAAGGGCCGGTTCTTCGGGGCGGCACGCGGCGCCGAGATCTGCCTCGGGCCGCGGCAGGTCGTCCTGCTGCCCGGCGGGCTCAAGGTGTGCACGGAGGACGTCGTGCTGTGCTCCGAGGACGACGACGGCGACGTCGAGCTGGTGACGCGCACCGGCGCCTCGGTCGTGGTCAACCCGCGCTACTTCCGACGGGCCGCCCGGCCGTGGGCGCGGTTCATGTCGTCCCTGCCGCGGGACGTCGTGCGCAGCAAGCGCGGCGTGACCGCTCTGCTCGCCGGCACGGGCACCGACACCGCTCCCTGACGCGTCGTCCTCGACCGCGACGTGTCCTGCCGCCCGCCGCACGCGCGGCGTCAGCGCACCCGACGCCCCCGTAGGACGACGGCGGTCGGCACCCGGAGCGCACCGATGTCGGCACGTGGGTCCGCACCGTGGACGACGACGTCGGCAGGGGCTCCCTCGGCGATGCCCGGCACCCCGAGCCAGGCGCGGGTGCGCCACGAGGCCGCGGCGACGACGTCGCGCGCCGGGATCCCGGCCCGCACCATCTCGGCAGCCTCGTCGGCGAGCCGGCCGTGCGCGATGTTGCCGCCGGCGTCCGTGCCGACGAGCACTGGCACACCGGCGTCGTGCAGGTCCCGCACGTGCTGGTACCGACGGGCGTGCATCGCGCGCATACGCTGCGCGAACCGCGGGTAGCGCGCCTCGCCCTGCGCGGCGATCGCCTCGAACTGGCCCACCTGGAGCAGCGTCGCGGTCACCGGGACGCCCGCCGCGGCGATCCGCTCGACCTGCGCGGGCGTCGCACCCGTCGCGTGCTCGAGGCAGTCGACCCCGGCGTCGAGGAGCGCGTCGAGCGCCTCGTGGCTGAAGGTGTGCGCCGTCACGCGCGCACCGGCGCGGTGCGCGACGGCCACCGCCTCGGCGAGCACGTCGTCCGGCCACAACGGCCGCAGGTCGCCGTCGGGACCGAGGTCACGGTCGATCCAGTCGGCGACGAGCTTGACCCAGCCGTCACCGCGAGCGGCCTCCTCGGCCACGGCGGTGGGCAGCTGCGACGGGTCGTCGAGCTCACGGCCGTAATGGCGCAGGTAGCGCTTCGGCAGCGCGAGGTGCCGGCCGGCGCGCAGCAGCCGCGGCAGGTCGGGCCGGTCGTCCACCCACCGCGTGTCGGCCGGGGACCCGGCGTCCCGCACGAGCAGGACGCCGGAGTCGCGGTCCGCGACCGCCTGCGCCTCGGCGGTCGCCCGGTCGACGGCGCCCTCGGACGCCAGCCCGACGTGGCAGTGGACGTCGACCAGCCCTGGCAGCACCCACCCCTCGAGAACGGTGTCGGGCACGCCCGACGGCCGCTCGAGGGTGAGCCGCTCCCCCACGACCCACGCCTCACCGACCTCGTGCTCGTCGTCGAGCACGACGGTGCCGCGCAGGTGCGTGATCACGTCCCGGTCAGCGCCCCTTGAAGAGGTCGTCGAAGCCCGGGGGAAGGCTCGCCGGGTCGAACGCCGCCGGCTCCTTTGCCGCGCCGCCGCCGAGCCCGAAGGCGGACCCCGCGGGCGCCTCGCCGGCAGCCCGCGCCGCGGCCGCGCGCTCCTGCTCGGCGCGCTTCGCGGGGTTGCCCGAGCGGGCGCCCTTGACGCGCTTGGCCGGCGCCTGCTTGCCGCGCGACTTCTTGCCGCCCATGCCCGGCAGGTTCCCCATGCCCGGCATCCCCGGCATGCCGCCGCCCTTGGCCATCTGGCGCATCATCTTCTTCGCGCCCTCGAACCGCTCGAGCAGCTGGTTGATCTCGCTCGTCGTCGTGCCGGAGCCGCGGGCGATACGGGCGCGGCGCGAGCCGTTGATGATCTTCGGGTTCTGCCGCTCACCCGGGGTCATCGAGCGGATCATCGCCTCGATGCGGTCGACCTCGCGCTCGTCGAAGTTCTCCAGCGCCTCACGCATCTGCCCCATGCCCGGGAGCATCCCGAACATCTTCTTGATGGAGCCCATGTTGCGCAGCTGCTGCATCTGGACGAGGAAGTCCTCGAGCGTGAAGTCCTCGCCCTTGACGAGCTTGCCCGCCATCTTCTCGGCCTGCTCGGCGTCGAACGCCTTCTCGGCCTGCTCGATGAGCGTGAGGACGTCACCCATGTCGAGGATGCGCGACGCCATGCGGTCGGGGTGGAACACCTCGAAGTCGGTGAGCTTCTCACCGGTCGAGGCGAACATGATCGGGCGGCCCGTCACGCTCGCGATCGACAGCGCGGCACCACCGCGCGCGTCGCCGTCGAGCTTCGAGAGGACGACACCGGTGAAGCCGACGCCCTCGGCGAACGCCTGCGCGGTCGTCACCGCGTCCTGGCCGATCATCGCGTCGACGACGAAGAGGATCTCGTCCGGGTCGACCGCGTCGCGGATGTCCGACGCCTGCGCCATGAGCTCGGCGTCGACGCCGAGGCGGCCGGCCGTGTCGACGACGACGACGTCGTGCTGCTTCTGGCGCGCGGTCTCCAGACCGGCACGGGCGACGGCGACCGGGTCGGCGCCGGCGGGCAGCACGTCGTCCGCGCCCTGGTTGCCGGGGTGAGGGGCGAACACCGGGACGCCGGCGCGCTCGCCGACGACCTGGAGCTGCGTGACCGCGTTGGGGCGCTGGAGGTCCGCGGCGACGAGCAGCGGCGTGTGCCCCTGCTCGCGCAGCCAGCGGGCCAGCTTGCCCGCGAGGGTCGTCTTGCCCGCGCCCTGCAGACCCGCGAGGAGGATGACCGTCGGCGGCTGCTTGGCGAAGGCCAGCGTCCGCGTCTGTCCGCCGAGGATCGCGACGAGCTCGTCGTTGACGATCTTGACGACCTGCTGCGCCGGGTTGAGGGCACCCGAGACCTCGGCCGAGAGCGCGCGCTCGCGCACCGCGCCGGTGAACTGCCGGACGACCGGGACCGCGACGTCGGCGTCGAGCAGCGCGCGGCGGATCTCGCGGATCGTCGCGTCGATGTCCGCCTCGGAGAGGCGACCCTTCGTGCGAAGGTTCTTGAACGTCGACGTGAGACGGTCGGAGAGGGTGGCGAACAACCTGGCCTCGCGGGGTCGGACGGACGGGCTACGGACGTCCCAGGGTACCTGCCAGCGCGAGGGTGGCCCTGGTCGTGAGGTCGTCGACGAGGGTCGCCCGCCACGTCGTCCACGCGACCGGCCCGGCGGCCGACGCGTCGGCCTCCGTGAGGGCGCGCAGCAGGACGAGCAGGTCGGCACGGTGGTCGACGGCCTCGAGGAGCCGGGTGACCGTCGCCGGGTCCTCCGGGTCGGCGGTCGTCGCCAGCTCGGCGAGCGTGAGGTGCTCCCGCACGAGGCGGGTGACGTCGGCCGTCACCTGCGGCCCGAAGCCCGTCCGGGCGACGATCGTCGACGCCAGGCGCGCCCCCTCGACGCTGTGGTCGCCGGCACCGGCGCGCTTGCCGATGTCGTGCAGCAGCGCCGCGAGCAGCAGGGTGTCGGGGGCGTCGACCGACCGCCGGTCCCGCCCGGCCCGCGCGACGGTCTCGACGAGGTGCCGGTCGACGGTGTGCCGGTGGATCGCCGAGCGCTGCGGCCTGTTGCGCACCCCCGCCCACTCCGGGATCCAGGTCGTCACGACGCCGGCGAGGTCGAGCGCCTCCCACACCGGCACCTGCGCGTGCCCGGACCCGAGCAGGTGGACGAGGTGCTGGCGCGCGGCGCGCGGCCACGGCGTCGGCAGCGGCGGGGTGGTCTCGAGGCTCGCCACCGTCACCGGGGAGAGCACGAGCCCGGTCCTCGCGGCCGTCGCGGCCGCCCGCAGCGAGAGCACGGGGTCCTCCGAGGGGCGCGCGTCGACGGCGAGCACGAGCTCGCCGTCGTGCTCGACGAGCCCCTCGGCGATGGTCCGCAGGCGGGGCGGCGTGCGCCGGCCCCGGACGATGCGCGGCGTACGGGCGGGCCTCTGGAGCGCCTGCCTGGCGTTGCGCGCCGTCGTGTCGAGCGCGTACGAGATGACGCGCCCCGCCTCGGCGATCGAGGCCAGCAGGTCGTCGCGGTCGTCGAACCCCACGCGGGCCGCGACCTCGTCCTGGTCGGCCTGCAGGAGGCGGTTGGTGTGCCGCCGCGTGACCACCTGCAGCGCGTCGCGCACGTCGAGGAGGTGTGCGTAGGCGTGGTCGACGGCACCGTGCGGCCGGTCGGTGAGCCAGGTGGCCGCGAGCGCCGAGAGCACGACGGCGTCACGGATCCCGCCGCGCGCCTCCTTGAGGTCCGGCTCGATGAGGTAGGCCACCTCGCCGTGCCGCTCGGCCCGCTGCCGGGTCGAGGCGAGCAGCTCGGGCAGCCGGCGGCGCGCCGCCGACCGCCAGTCGGCGAGCAGCGCCGACGTCGCCCGGGCGATGACGACCCCGTCGCCCGCGACCGGCCGCAGCTCGAGCAGCCCGACCGCCGCGGGCAGGTCCTTCGAGGCCACCTGCCGGCACTGGGCGAGCGAGCGCACCGAGTGGTCGAGGTCGAGCCCGGCGTCCCAGATGGGGTACCAGAGCCGTTGCGCGAGCTCGGCGAGCTCGTCGGGCGGGTGCCCGCGCCCCTCGTGCACGAGCAGGAGGTCGAGGTCGGAGGCCGGGCTGGCGTCACCGCGCCCGATGCTGCCGACGACGCCGAGGGCCACGCCGGGCAGGTCGCGCCCGTCGGTGGCCTCGGTCCACAGCCGTGCCAGTGCCCCGACGACGAGCTCGGCGATCGCGCGTCGCCGCGCGGTGCCGTCGCTCCCGGGACCCATCGTCCGTGCGGCCAGGTCGAGCCGTGCAGCACGCAGGTCCCGCACCCCGGCGGGGTGCGGGACCTGCTGCGGTGACCCGTTCCCGGCCGCGCCCCCCGCGGGCGGCCGTTCGTTCGTCATCTGAGGTGCGAGACCCTCCCGCTCAGAGGGCGTCGTCGCCGTGCTCGCCGGTGCGGACGCGAGCCACGTCCTCGACCGGCACGACCCAGACCTTGCCGTCGCCGATCTTGCCGGTCTGCGCCGCCTGGACGATGACCTCGGTGACACCGGCCGCGTCCTCGTCCGCGACGAGGACGTCGATCTTCACCTTGGGCACGAGGTCGACGGTGTACTCGGCACCGCGGTAGACCTCGGTGTGGCCGCGCTGACGGCCGTAGCCGCTCGCCTCGCTCACCGTCAGGCCACGGACACCGGCCGCCTCGAGGGCCGACTTCACGTCATCCAGCCGATGCGGCTGGATGACCGCCGTCACGAGCTTCGTCATCACTTCACCTCCGACACGACACGGGCGCCACCAAGGTTCTCGTACGCGGTCTCGCCGTGCACCGCGAGGTCGATCCCGCCGACCTCGTCCTCCTGCGAGACGCGCCATCCGAGGGTGGACTTGAGGACGAGGCCGATGACCAGGGTCGTCAGCCCGGAGAAGACGATCGCGACGACCGCGATGACCACCTGGATGACGAGCTGGTCGACGCCACCGCCGAAGAACAGGCCCGTGTCGGCGGCGAGGAAGCCGATCATCACGGTGCCGACGAGGCCACCGACGAGGTGCACGCCGACGACGTCGAGCGAGTCGTCGTAGCCGAAGCGGTACTTGAGGCCGACCGCGAGGGCGCACAGGACGCCGGCGATGACACCGAGGACGATCGACGTCACGGGACGCAGCGCGCCGGCGGCCGGGGTGATGGCGACGAGGCCCGCGACGATGCCGGAGGCGGCGCCGAGCGAGGTGGCGTGACCGTCGCGGATCTTCTCCGTGACGAGCCAGGCGAGCATCGCCGCGGCGGTGCAGACCGTCGTGTTGACCCACGCGAGACCGGCGGTCTCGTTCGCGCCGAAGGCCGAGCCGGCGTTGAAGCCGAACCAGCCGAACCACAGGAGCGCGGCGCCGAGCATGACGAACGGCAGGTTGTGCGGACGCATCGCCTCGGTGCCGAAGCCCTTGCGCTTGCCGATGATCAGCGCGAGCACGAGGGCCGCGACACCGGCGTTGATGTGGACGACCGTGCCACCGGCGAAGTCGATGGGGGTCGTGTTGGCCGTGCCGTCGGTCGTACCGAACATCGCGGCGGCGATGGAGCCCTCGGCGCCGGACAGCTGCCCGCCGCCCCAGACCATGTGCGCCATCGGGAAGTACGTCACCGTCACCCACACGGCGACGAACGCGAGCCACGTCCCGAACTTCGTCCGGTCGGCGAGCGCGCCGCTGATGAGCGCGACGGTGATGATCGCGAACGTCACCTGGAACGCGACGTCGATGACCTGCGGGTAGTTGCCCAGCGGGCTGGCGACCGGGTCACCGGCCGCGTCGAACATCGTGCCGGTCAGACCGAACTGGTCGAACGGGTTGCCGAAGACGCCGGCGATGCTCGGGCCGTACGACATCGACCAGCCCCACAGCACGTAGAGGACGCCCACGACGCCCATCGCACCGAAGGACATCATCATCATGTTGAGGACGGACTTGCCCCTCACCATGCCCCCGTAGAAGAACGCCAGTGCCGGCGTCATCAGGAGCACGAGGGATGCTGAGGTCAGCATCCAGGCTGCCGCTCCGGTGTCCCACTCCATGTCTGCTCTCCCCTCGCCAGCCGGGCGGCCGGACGGGGACAACTGTGGAGCGGGGCCGTTTCACGGGACCGGCGCTCGCGTTACGCACGGGTGACAGCGGCGCCCCCCGCGTAAACGTTGCGTTTCGTGCTGGGCAGATGTCCAGCCTGCGGGACGCGCGGTCCCGCAGGCCGGGTCACCCGCGTCAGGCCTCCAGCAGCCCGTCGACGAAGGCCTCGGGGTCGAAGGGGGCGAGGTCGTCCGGTCCCTCCCCCAGGCCGACGAGCTTGACGGGCACGCCGAGCTGACGCTGCACCGCGACGACGATGCCGCCCTTGGCCGTGCCGTCGAGCTTCGTCAGGACGATGCCGGTGACGCCGGCGACCTCGCCGAAGACGCGCGCCTGGTTGAGGCCGTTCTGCCCGGTCGTCGCGTCGAGGACGAGGAGCACCTCGGACAGCGGCGCGGTGCGCGTGATGACGCGCGTGATCTTGCCGAGCTCGTCCATGAGCCCCGCCTTGTTCTGCAGGCGCCCCGCGGTGTCGACGAGGACGACGTCGGCGCCCTCCGCGACCCCCTCGCGCACCGCGTCGAACGCGACGGCGGCCGGGTCGGCGCCGTCACGGTCGGCGCGCACCGTCCGCACCCCGACCCGGGACCCCCAGGTCTCGAGCTGGTCGGCCGCCGCGGCCCGGAACGTGTCGGCGGCGCCGAGGACGACCGAGCGGCCGTCGGCGACGAGGACGCGCGCGAGCTTGCCGACGGTCGTCGTCTTGCCCGTGCCGTTGACGCCGACGACGAGGACGACCGCGGGCACCGGGCTGCCGTCCTCCGCCCTGCCGGGCTCGGTGCGCAGCGAGCGGTCGAGCGTGGGGTCGACGAGCGCGAGGAGCTGCTCGCGCAGCACTCGGCGGGCCTGCTCCCCGTCCTGCAGCCCCTCGACGCGGACGCGGGTGCGGAGGGCGTCGACGATCTCCTCGGTGGGGCCTGCGCCGACGTCGGCGAGCAGGAGGGTCTCCTCGATCTCGTCCCAGTCGTCCTCGGTGAGGTGGTCCCGCGAGAGCACGCCGAGCAGACGCGCACCGAGCGGCGAGCCGGAGCGGGCGAGCCGCTCGCGCAGGCGGCGCAACCGGCCGGCCGTGGGCGCCGGGGTCTCGACCGGCGGCGCGGAGAGGTCGGGGACCTCGAGCTCCTCGACGGACGCCGGCTCGACCGTGCCGGCGGCGCCCGGCTCGGCGG
>JAEXEM010000337.1 GCA_023401045.1 Actinomycetes bacterium | reverse complement strand
CCGTGCGGCGGGCGGCCCGGTCATGCCTGGGGCCCGGCGCCACGCGGGGGCCGGTCCTCGGGTGGGGTCAGTGCGTGAAGTGGCGGGTCCCGGTGAGGTAGAGCGTCACCCCGGCCGCCGCCGCGGCCGCGACGACCTCCTCGTCGCGCACGGAGCCGCCCGGCTGGACGACGGCGCGCACACCGGCGTCGAGCAGCACCTGCAGCCCGTCGGCGAACGGGAAGAACGCGTCCGAGGCGGCCACCGCGCCGCGCGCCCGCTCGACGTCGCCGGTGTTGGCGCGCTCGACCGCGAGGCGGCACGAGTCGACGCGGTTGACCTGGCCCATCCCGACACCGACCGACGCGCCGTCGTGCGCGAGGAGGATGGCGTTGGAGCGCACCGCACGCACCGCTCGCCACGCGAAGGCGAGGTCGGCGAGCGTCGCGTCGTCGGCGGGCTCCCCGGCCGCGAGCATCCACGTCGTCGGGTCGTCGCCGGAGGCGTCGAGCCGGTCGACGGCCTGGACGAGCAGCCCGCCGGAGACCGCCCTGGTCTCGACCTGCGCCGCCGGGGGCGTGTCGACGACGAGCAGGCGGATGTTCTTCTTGCGGCTCAGCACCTCGAGCGCGTCGTCGTCGAACCCGGGGGCGACGACGACCTCGGTGAAGACCGGGGCGATCTGCTCGGCCGCGGCGAGCGTCACGCGGCGGTTGGTCGCGATGACCCCGCCGAACGCGGAGACCGGGTCGCAGGCGTGCGCCTTGGCGTGCGCGTCGGCGACGTCGGTGCCGACCGCGACACCGCACGGGTTCGTGTGCTTGACGACCGCGACCGTCGGCTGGTCGCCGTGGTCGTGCGCGGCGCGCCACGCGGCGTCCGCGTCGAGGTAGTTGTTGTAGCTCATCGCCTTGCCGTGCAGCTGGCGCGCCTGGGCGAGCCCCTGCGGGCCGTGGCCCGCCGTGTAGAGGGCGGCGCGCTGGTGCGGGTTCTCCCCGTAGCGCAGCACGTCGCTGCGCTCCCAGGTCGCGCCCATCCAGGCCGGGAACCCGGTCGCGACGCCGTCGACCTCGTCGGTCGTCGTCGCGACGTTGCCCATCCAGGAGGCGACGGCGACGTCGTACGTCGCGGTGTGGACGAACGCCTGCGCGGCGAGGCGGGTGCGCTCGGCGAGCGTGAACCCGCCGGCGGCGACGGCCGCGACGACGTCGGGGTAGCGCGCGGGCTCGACGACGACGGCGACGCTCGGGTGGTTCTTCGCCGCGGCGCGGACCATCGACGGCCCACCGATGTCGATCTGCTCGACGCACTCGTCGACCCCGGCTCCCGAGGCGACGGTCTGCGTGAACGGGTAGAGGTTGACGACGACGAGCTCGAACGGCGCGACGCCGAGCTCGTCGAGCTGGGCGAGGTGCTCGGGCCGGCGGGTGTCGGCGAGGATGCCGGCGTGCACCCGGGGGTGCAGCGTCTTGACGCGCCCGTCGAGGCACTCGGGGAACCCGGTGAGGTCCTCGACCTTCGTCACCGGCACGCCGGCGGCGGCGACGGTCGCGGCGGTCGAGCCGGTGGAGACGAGCTCGACGCCCGCGGCGTGCAGGGCCGTGGCGAGCTCGACGAGGCCCGTCTTGTCGTAGACGGACAGCAGCGCGCGGCGCACGGGGCGGCGGGTGGCGTCGGCGGTCGGGTCGGCGGCGGGGGCGACGGGCGGCAGGTCGTGCGACATGGGCACCTTCCTGGGTCGGGCGGCGGTCCGTCCCTCGAGAGGACGGGCCTCGGCTGTGGACCCCGGCACCCAGGCGGGCGGTGCACGAACAGGGTGGTGCTCGGTCGCTCCCCGGTGGTTGGCCCACCCTCGCCAGTCACGACCGGTGCGAGTCTAGCCGTCGCTCCCGGGCGCCCGGGGCACGGTCCGTCGAGGCGTGGCCGGCCGCGGCGCGGGCGGCGCGTGCACCGTCAGCCCAGCCGCGTGCGACGTCCCTCGACGGTGAGGCCCTCGCGCGCGATCCGGCCGACGACGTCGACGAGGAGCGTGCGCTCGACCTGCTTGATGCGCTCGTGGAGGGTCGGCTCGTCGTCGCCGTCGAGCACCGGCACGGCCTCCTGGGCGACGATCGGCCCGGAGTCCACCCCGGCGTCGACGACGATGACCGAGCACCCGGTGACCTTGACGCCGTACGCCAGCGCGTCGCGCACGCCGTGCGCGCCGGGGAACGACGGCAGCAGCGCGGGGTGGGTGTTGACGATGCGGCCGCCGAACCGCTCGAGGAACGGCTCGCCGACGAGCTTCATGAAGCCCGCGAGGACGACCGTGTCGGGCGAGAACACGGCGACGGCCTCGGTGAGCGCCTCGTCCCACGCCGCGCGGTCGGGGAAGTCGGGCAGGGCGACGACGGCCGTCGGGACGCCCGCCTCGCGTGCCCGGTCGAGGGCCGCGACACCGTCCCGGTCGCTGACGACGCCGACGACGCGGGCACCGAAGGCCGGGTCGACGTGCGCGTCGAGGAGAGCCGCGAGGTTCGACCCCGCCCCCGAGACGAGGACGACGAGACGGTGCGTCGTCGTCACGTGGTGCGTGGGAGCGGCGGGCTGGGTCGGCACGGCCACAACCTACCGCCGGGCCCGGAGCGCGGGACGCGCGTCCACGGCGTGACGTGCGGGACAATGGGGCGCATGGGCAACCCCTGGGCACCGCCGGACGAGAACGCGCCGCCGCGCGAGGTGCCCGCCGCGCCGCCGGCCGGGCCGGTGCCCGACGGCTCGGCGC
>JAEXEM010000273.1 GCA_023401045.1 Actinomycetes bacterium | reverse complement strand
GGCGTCGCCCACCGGCCCGTCGGGCGCAGCCTCGGGGGAGCCCGCACCGCGGGCTACCGAGGTCAGTGCCGGGTGAGCACCGTCGCCTCCTCGACGGCGGGGTCCGCCTCCTCGGCGTTCGCCACCTGCTCGACGAGCCGCAGCGTGTCCCCGTCGCACGAGTACCGCCACGTCACCGGGCGGCTCTCGAACTCCTGACGCGCGGCCCGGGCGTCCTGACCGGTCGTCACCTCGGCACCGTTCTCCGTGCTCGAGGCGGTCGACGTCACGCCGGAGGCGTCCGCCGCCGAGACGACGACGAGCGCACCGCTCGCGTCGAAGGGAGCGGTCGTCGAGCCCTCGGTCGTCTGGGTCGACGTGAAGGTGACGTCGGGCGTGCCGGGGGGCACCACGGTGAACGACTCCGTCCACGCCGTGTACGTCCGCGTGAGGACACCCTCGGCGAAGGTGTACACCGCCTCGCCCGAGCGTGCGACGGACGACTCCGGGGACTCGGCCTGCACGGCCGCCGTCAGCACCTCCGCCTCCCGGGCGCCGTCGACGACCCACGTGCCCTCGAGGCAGGCGACCTTCTCGGCGTCGGCCGCGGCGTCGACGGTCGCCTCGGTCCCGGCCTGCGCCTCGTCCGTCGTGCCGGTCGTGCAGGCGGCGGTGAGCGCGACGGCGCACAGGAGGGCGAGGGGGAGGGCGGCCCGGTGCGGGCGGCGCAGGTGCAGGCGCACGGCGGCTCCTGGTGGTGTCACGCGGCGAACCGCCACGAATCGGGCACGAGGGACGCGCCATGATGGCACAGCGCGTCCCTCGTGCCCGTCCGCCGTCCGGGGAGATCCGCCCGCCCGGGCGACGATCGTCAGGCGGACTCGTGCTGCCAGGACCGCCACAGCGACGCGTACTCGCCGTCGGCGGCGACGAGCTCGTCGTGCGGCCCGATCTCGCTGATCCGGCCCTTGTCGACGACCGCGACGCGGTCGGCGTCGTGCGCGGTGTGCAGCCGGTGCGCGATGGCGACGACCGTGCGGCCGGCGAGCACCGCCGACAGCGACCGCTCGAGGTGCCGCGCGGCCCGCGGGTCGAGCAGCGACGTCGCCTCGTCGAGCACGAGGGTGTGCGGGTCGAGGAGGACGAGCCGTGCGAGCGCGACCTGCTGCGCCTGCGCGGGGGTGAGCGTCGTGCCACCCGAGCCGACCTCGGTGGCGAGCCCGTCGGGCAGGCCCTGCGCCCAGTCCCAGGCGTCGACGGCGCGCAGCGCCCGCTCGAGCTCGTCGTCCGACGCCTCGACCTTCGCGAGGCGCAGGTTGTCCGCGAGCGTCCCGACGAAGACGTGGTGCTCCTGCGTGACGAGCGCGACGTGCCCGCGCAGCTCGTCGAGGGGCAGGTCGACGAGCG
This sequence comes from Actinomycetes bacterium, assembly GCA_023401045.1. GTDB lineage: Bacteria > Actinomycetota > Actinomycetes > Actinomycetales > Cellulomonadaceae > Cellulomonas. The sequence goes on along the minus strand of JAEXEM010000273.1, from coordinate 1,132 downwards.
GCACCCCACCGACGGTGGCGGTGCCCCCGGTGGGAGGGTGGATACCGGCGATCATGCGCCCGAGCGTCGACTTGCCTGCACCCGACGGGCCGACGACGGCGAGCCGCTCGCCCGGTGCGAGGTCGAGGTCGATGCCGTGCAGCACGTCGTGGCCCTCACGGTAGGCGTACCGCAGGCCGCGGGTGGCGATGCGCTCGTCGGTGGGCCGGACGTCGCCCGCCTCGCGGTCCTGCTCGACGAGCCGTACCCCGACGATGCGCGCGAGCGCGGTCGCGGCCACCTGGATCTCGTCGACCCAGAAGATGAGCTCCCACACCGGACCGGTCACCTGGTAGCCGTAGAGCACGATCGTCGTCACCGCGCCGAGCGTGACGTGGCCGGTCGAGGCGAGGTACCCGCCCCACACGAGCACCGCGACCGGGGCGAGCACGAACGCGAGCTCGACCCCCGGGAAGAGGATCGTGCGCAGCCGCAGGGTGTACCGCTCGGCGTCGAAGGCCTCGCGCAGGTCGTCGTGCACGCGGCGCTCGCGGGCGTCCGCGAGGCCGAGCGCGTCGACCGTCCGGGCGCCCTCGACGGTCTCGGTGATGGTGCCGTTGAGCGCGGCGTACGCCGCCGACTCGCGCACGTACCCGGGCGTCGCGCGCCGCAGGTACCAGCGCACGACGAGCACCATCGACGGCACCCCGACGAACAGCGCGAGCGACACCAGCGGGTCGATGACGAGGCAGGCGACGACGGTGAGCACGATCGTCACGACCGCGACGATGACCCGCGGCACCCCGAACCGGACGGCGTGCTGGAGCTTGTTGACGTCGTTCGTCGTACGGGCAACGAGGTCACCGGTGCCGGCGCGCTCGACGACCGACAGCGGGAGCGACGTCACCGTCTCGAGGAACTCCTCGCGCAGCTCGGCGAACACCCTCTCGCCGAAGCGCATCGAGGCGCGCTGCGCGTACCGGATGAGGCCGGTCTGGGTGAGCACCGCGGCGATGCCGACGGCGACGTAGGTGTTGATCGTGCGGGCGTCGGTGCCGCGCGTGACGGCGTCGACGATCCGCCCGAGCAGCAGCGGGCCGGCCAGGCCGGCGACCGCCGCCAGCGTGTGCAGCGCCGCGATGCCGCCCAGCGG
>JAEXEM010000264.1 GCA_023401045.1 Actinomycetes bacterium | reverse complement strand
TCCGCCCGGCCCGCGGCCCCCGGCCCCCCGGGGGCGCGGGGGGACGGGACGTGGGGGTCAGGCCGTGAGGTGCAGGCGGGACATCCGCCGGGTGTGCTCGGCCGTCAGCTCGTTGAAGACCGTCGCGGGGACCTGCGAGGACGTCTGGCCGGACGCCTGCGCGGCACCCTCACCGGCGACGCCCGCCCGGTCGAGCACGCGGGCGACCTCGGGGCGCTGCGCGATCCGCTGGACGACGCCCAGCGCCTCGCCGACGAGCCGCCGGCCCCACAGCGCGAGCCGCGAGCTCAGCACCTCGTCGCCGGCGCAGACCTCGTCGAGCTCGCGCACCGCCAGCTCGACGCGCGCCGCGTCGTCGAGGACCTCGGTGACGAGCCGGGCGGACTCGGCGTCGAGGCCGCGGGCGACGACACGGCAGAAGTCGTCGGCGACGCCGTAGCCGACGTAGGCCTTGAGCAGCCGCTCCGCCCACGTCGTCGGCGGGGTCCGGGCGTCGAAGTCGTCGAGGACGCCGTCGAAGCGGCCGAGCGCCGCCGTCGGGTCCCCGCCGAGCTCGGCGATCCGGGCGAGCACCCGGTCACGACGCTCGCCGGCGCGCGCGGCGAGCCGGCTGAGGGTGAGCGACGCCTCGACGTCGGGGGCCTGCGCGCTGTCGGCCGCGAGCCGCCCGAAGGCCTGGTGCTCGAGGCTCGCGACGAGCCCGAGGACCTCGACGGCGTCGGCCGCCGCGGCGTCCTTGGGCCCGGGGTTGGCGGGCGGCCCGTCGGGACGCCCGGGCTCGGGACGCAGAGGTCGGTCGTTGCCGCTGGCTGTCACGCAGGCGATGCTAGCGCCGCCGGACGCGCCGCCGTCGGGCCCACGGCACTTCGGGACGTACGTCCGATAGACTCGCGGGGTACAACCCGTACATCGGTTGCCCGGTCGTCTCGGTTCCCGGTCCGGCACCACGCCGTGACCCACCCCGCTCGACGCGCACCGGCCGCCGACCCTCCGGCTCCCCGCCGTGGTCGCGCAGGCGAGGTGCGCCGCGCGGGGCGACTTCTACGATCGGCTGCCGGCCGAACCGCGTGGCGCCGACCGTTGCCGCCCGGGGCGCACGCCCCAGGGCCCGCAGCGCGAGCGAGCCGCCACCCTGGCAGTGAAGAGCCGCACGTGACCACCGACCAGACCACGGCCCCCGACGCGGGCGCCGACACCACCCCCCTGCCGCAGGCACCGGCGCCCGAGGCACCGGTCGACGAGACGCTCGACGAGCACCGCACCGCCGCCGACGCCGTCCCCACCGAGTCCCCGACCGGGTCGCGCCGCGCCGCGAGCGTCCAGGCCGTCGACGCGTCGTTCGCCGACTTCGACGTCCGTCCCGAGATCGTCGCCGCGCTCGCCCAGGCGGGCATCACCCAGCCGTTCCCCATCCAGGCGATGACGCTGCCGGTCGCGCTGTCCGGCCACGACATCATCGGCCAGGCGAAGACCGGCACCGGCAAGACGCTCGGCTTCGGCGTCCCGCTGCTGCACCGCGTCATCGCCCCCGGTGAGGAGGGCTACGAGCAGCTGCCCTCGCCGGGCGACCCGCAGGCCCTCGTCGTCGTGCCGACCCGCGAGCTCGCGGTGCAGGTGGCCGGCGACCTCGCGATGGCCTCGGCGAAGCGCAAGGTCCGCATCGTCCAGGTCTACGGCGGCCGGGCCTACGAGCCCCAGGTCGAGGCGCTGCAGCGCGGCGCGGACGTCGTCGTCGGCACACCGGGCCGCATGATCGACCTGCTCAACCAGCGTCACCTGCGCCTCAAGCACGCGACGGAGGTCGTCCTCGACGAGGCCGACGAGATGCTCGACCTCGGCTTCCTGCCCGACGTCGAGAAGCTCCTCGCGGCGACGCCCCCGAACCGTCACACGATGCTCTTCTCGGCGACCATGCCGGGCGCGGTCGTCGCGATGGCGCGCCGCTACATGTCGCAGCCCACGCACATCCGCGCCTCGGCGCCGGACGACGAGGGCCAGACGGTGAAGAACATCAAGCAGGTGGCCTACCGGGCGCACGCGCTCGACAAGGTCGAGCTGCTCGCGCGGATCCTCCAGGCGAAGGACCGCGGTCTGACGATCGTCTTCGCCCGGACGAAGCGCACCGCCGCGAAGGTCGCCGACGAGCTCGTCGAGCGCGGCTTCGCCGCCGGCGCGATCCACGGCGACCTCGGGCAGGGCGCGCGCGAGCAGGCGCTGCGCGCGTTCCGCCACGGCAAGGTCGACGTCCTCGTCGCGACCGACGTCGCGGCCCGCGGCATCGACGTCGAGGACGTCACGCACGTCGTCAACTACCAGTGCCCCGAGGACGAGAAGACCTACCTGCACCGCACCGGCCGCACCGGCCGCGCGGGCAACAAGGGCACCGCGATCACGTTCGTCGACTGGGACGACCTGCCGCGCTGGGGCCTCATCGACAAGGCGCTCGGCCTCGGCATCCCCGACCCGGTGGAGACGTACTCCTCCTCGGACCACATCCACACCGACCTCGACATCCCCGAGGGCGTCACCGGCCGCCTGCCGCGCTCGCAGCGCACGCGCGCCGGGCTGGACGCGGAGGTGCTCGAGGACCTCGGCGAGACCGGCAAGCGCACGAGCCCCCGCTCCGGCGGTCAGGGCCGCGGCGGCCGTGGCGAGGGCAGGGGCGAGACGCGCGACGGACGTCCGCAGGGTGAGCGTCGCTCGCGTGCGGCCGAGGGCGACGCC